>JAZOPW010000193.1:0-5325 GCA_045655785.1 Eubacteriales bacterium | reverse complement strand
TGAAAATCAAATTCAAGTGCTGGAAGGCCTTGAGGCTGTCAGAAAGAGACCCGGTATGTACATCGGCTCGACCTCTGTGCGCGGACTTCACCATCTGGTATACGAGATCGTGGACAACTCGATCGACGAGGCACTGGCAGGTCGTTGTAAGCGTATTGAGGTCGTGTTGCATCCCGACAACAGCGTATCGGTACAGGACGACGGACGCGGCATTCCGAGCGGAATTCACCCCAAGATGGGGATTCCGACGTTGGAGGTCGTGTACACGGTTTTGCACGCGGGCGGTAAATTCGGCGGTGACGGCTACAAATATTCGGGCGGACTTCACGGCGTGGGTGCGTCGGTTGTCAACGCGCTTTCCGAGTGGGTCGAGATCGACAACTGCCATGAGGGCAAGCGATACACCGAGAGATTTGAGAGAGGACACGTGGCGCGTCCCTTCCGCGACGAGGGAGAGACCGACGGACACGGTCTTTACGTGCGCTTTAAGCCCGATCCCGAGATGTTTGAGGAGACCGTGTTTGATTACGATACCCTTCTTAAACGTTTGCGTGAGCAGGCGTTCCTCAATGGCGGCGTCAACATCTACTTAAAGGATGCAAGAGAGCCGCAGGAGGACGGTACCTGGCGCGAGGACGACCTTTGCTATGAGGGCGGTATCAAATCCTTTGTGGAGTATATCAACCAGCAGAAGCATTGCGAGGTGGTACACCCCGAGGTAATCTATATGAAAGCCGAAAAAGAGGATTGGGTCGCTGAGGTCGCGCTGCAATATAACGATACGTATAATGAGTCGCTTCTGACCTTCGCAAACAACATCAACACGATCGAGGGCGGTACGCATGAGATCGGATTCAAGACCGCGCTGACCAAGGTGTTCAACGATTACGGTCGCAAATACGGCATTATGAAGGACAGCGATAAGAACCTTTCGGGCGAGGACGTTCGTGAGGGACTTTCGGCTGTCGTATCGGTAAAATTGACCGAGGCACAGTTTGAGGGACAGACCAAGGGGAAGCTTGGAAACAGCGAGATGCGTACCTACGTCTATTCACTGGTGACCGAAAAGCTTGCCGAGTACCTGGAGGAAAACCCCGGTGTGGGAAAGGCAATTTTGGACAAGGCTCTGGCGGCATACCGCGCGCGTGAGGCGGCAAGAAAGGCAAGAGAAGCCACCCGCCGCAAGGGACTTTTGGAGGGCTCGACGCTGCCGGGAAAGCTTGCGGACTGCCAGGAAAAGAACGCCGAGATGACCGAGCTTTATCTGGTAGAGGGAGACTCGGCAGGAGGCTCTGCAAAGCAGGGCAGAAACTCGCGCTTCCAAGCCATTCTTCCCTTGAGAGGTAAGGTGCTGAACGTCGAAAAGACGCGACTTGATAAGGTTTACTCCAATCTGTCGCTGATCCCGATCATTCAAGCACTTGGTTGCGGAATCGGTGAGGAGTTCGACCCCGAAAAGCTCCGCTACGGCAAGATCATCATCATGGCGGACGCCGACGTGGACGGCTCGCATATCCGTATTCTGCTTTTGACCTTCTTCTTCCGTCATATGCGCAAGCTGGTGGAGGACGGACATATCTATTTCGCACAGCCGCCGCTTTATAAGATCTACAAAAAGGGATCGAAGTACGGCTCCGAGCGATACGCGTACACCGAAGAGGAAAAAGAGGCGATCGTGGAAGAAATGGGAGGCGTGAACATCGAAGCCGACCGTTATAAGGGTCTTGGTGAGATGGACCCCGAGCAGCTTTGGGAAACGACCATGGACCCCTCTTGCCGTACCATCTTGCGCGTGACCATTGAAGACGCCATGGCGTGCGACGAGATGTTCTCGCTCCTGATGGGCGACAAGGTCGAACCGCGCCGTGAATTCATCGAGCAAAACGCAAAATTTGCCGAGAATTTGGATATTTAAAGGACGCGATTTGCAAAGGAAAACTTTTGAAAAAAGTTTTCCTTTGCACTCCTTTCAAAACCTTTTAAAAAAGGAATGAGGACCACGGTGATGTCGTCATCCTACCCCGTGTATGAAAAAATAGGCAAAGCTTACTTTGTGGAGCATTTTGGGTTGTGGTACCAAAATGCTAGCGGGAGCTATTGTAGATTTAAAGCGCAATGGGGTTAAAAATTTAGCAATAAAAATTTGTTAAAAGTTCTTGAGGGGGTGTGGGGAAACTTCTTTTAAGAAGTTTCCCCACGAAAAAAACATGAAACTATTCAAAAACAAATTTTTTATCACAGCCTTGTGCGTGGCGACGGTGATGTGCGCGGTGCCATCCACCTTTGCATTGATGGGGTACGGAGGGCTTGCGCGGAACATAGTAGGGACGCTGACGTTTCCTCTGCGGTGGTGCTTTACGGCGGTGGGAGACGCGTTTGAGGGGTTTGGAAAATACTTCACAAGCGTGGATTCGCTGTACGAAAGGAACGAGGAGCTGGAGCAGGAAAACAGCGAGCTGAAGAATCGTTTGGAGCGTGCAGAGCTTTTGGAGGCAGAGAACGCGCGACTGCGCGAATATCTCGGCATGAAAAACAAATATCCGTCCTTTACCATGGAGGAGGGGATGGTCATCAGCTACTCGGCGGGGAACTACGTGACAAGCTTTACCTTGAATCGCGGCACCCTGCACGGAGTCGGCGTCAATATGCCTGTGGTGGTCAGCGACGGGATCGTGGGATACGTCACCGACGTCGGTCTGAATTGGTGTACAGTCGCGACGATCATTGAAACGGCAAGCTCGGTGGGTGCGTACGTACCGCGCTCGGGCGTGACGGGGATCGTCAGCGGAGACTACAGCCTGCGGCATGAGGGCGTTTGTCAGATCTCATACATGGATCCCGACGCCGATATACAGGTGGGAGACAAGGTCTATTCGAACGGCACGGGAAGCGTGTACCCCGCAGATCTTCTCATCGGAGAGGTCACAGCGGTCGAGGTTGACGCTTACAGCCGCGCGTTGGTGGCGACCGTCAAGCCTGAGGTTGACTTTTCGGAGCTGAAATGGATGATGATCCTGACGGGGTACGAAAATGAGTAAATACATACTTGGCCGCCGTGCGCAGTCAAGGTCAGAGGTCTTGCGCTACAGCATTTTATTGGCGGTCACGCTGATTTTGGTTGCGACGCTGCAGGTATCGCTCTTTTCGCGGTTTCGTCTGCTTGGAGCGGTTCCCGATCTGATGATCTGCACCGTGCTGTGCTTTGCCTATTTTGACGGACTCCACACGGGCGCGATCGCAGGCATCGCGGGAGGCTTTCTGATCGAGGCGATCGGATCGACGGGCGTGATCCTGTTGCCCTTGTTTTATCTGCTTTTAGGGTATTTGACGGGACATTACGCGCGTACCGTGGTTCCGAGGAGCTACTTGCCGTATTTGGTATATCTCGGATTGACGTTGATTTTGCGCATGGGGCTGACGCTGTTTTATGCGTGCATCAGCTATCGAAGCATCGATCTGCCGTTGCTATTGATCAGAACACTGCTCCCCGAGCTGTTGGTGACGGCGATTGCGGGGTGCGTGATCTATTTTCCCATGCGGTGGATCTGTGGCTTGATGAATAAAAGATAACAGAAACTATTTGAAGAGTATTGTCAACTATTAAACAAACAGGAAGGTTAGAAGATCGTGGCAAACGAAAAAGACAAGAAGTTAGAAAAACAACAGGAGCTGGAGCTGTTCGAAAATCAGAAGATCGTAGACGTCGGCATGGAAAAGGAAGTGAAAAAGTCCTTTATCGAGTATTCCATGTCGGTTATCATGGCGCGCGCTCTGCCCGACGTGCGTGACGGTATGAAGCCCGGTGCGCGTCGTATCCTGTACGCGATGTATGAGGACGGTCTGGTACACTCCAAGCCGTTCCGCAAGTCGGCTACCACGGTCGGTAACGTGCTGGGTCGATACCATCCGCACGGTGACGCCGCCGTTTACGGTACCATGGTGCGTATGGCACAGCCCTTCTCGCTCCGCTATACCCTGGTAGAGGGACACGGTAACTTCGGTTCGGTCGATGGTGACCCTGCCGCGGCTTACCGTTATACCGAGGCGCGTCTGGATAAGATCGCAGACGAAATGATGCGCGATCTGGATAAGAACGTTGTTCCCATGATGCCCAACTTCGATAACCGTTTGCAGGAGCCTACGGTTCTGCCGTCGCGCTTCCCGAACCTTTTGGTCAACGGATCGATGGGTATCGCGGTCGGTATGGCGACCAATATTCCGCCGCACAACCTGGGTGAGGTCATCGACGCCACCATCTACCGCATGGATCATCCCGATAGCACCGTGGACGATCTGATGGAATATATCAAGGGACCCGATTTCCCGACCTATGCGTCGATCTACGGTGTCAACGGCATCAAGCAGGCGTATACCACGGGTAAGGGACATATCATGGTGCGCTCGCGCGCCGCGATCGAGGAGGATCACAGACGCATCGTCTTTACCGAGATCCCCTTCGGCGTCAATAAGAGCATGCTTTGTGAGTCGATCGCACAGTGTGTCAAGGATAAGAAGATCGACGGCATCACCGAGCTGCGCGACGAATCGGGCAGAGACGGTATGCGCATCGTGGTGGAATACCGCCGCGACGTCAATCCGCAGATCGTGCTGAATCAGCTTTATAAATACACCCAGCTGCAGGATACCTTTGCCATCAATATGCTGGCACTCGTCAACAACGAGCCCAAGGTGCTGACCCTGCCGCGCATTCTCGACCTGTATATCGAGCATCAGGAGCAGGTCATCATCCGCCGCACGCAGTTCGACCTCGAAAAGGCGAAGGCAAAGGCGCACATCTATGAGGGCTATAAGATCGCACTCGACAACATCGACGAGATCGTGCAGATCATGAAGTCCTCGCCCTCGATCGCAGAATCGAAGGTGACCCTGATGGAGAGATTCGGTCTTTCCGACCTGCAGGCACAGGCGATCGTCGAAATGACGCTCGGTAAGCTGACGGGTATGGAGAGAAGCAAGATCGAGGACGAGCTGGCTCGTCTGCATGCGCTGATCGTCGAGCTGGGGGGAATTCTTGCCGATATGGGCAAGGTCAGACAGATCATCAAGGACGAGATGGGCGAGATCCGCAGAAAATACGCCGACGAGCGTCGTACCGACATTCTGCCTGCCGAGCATGAAATCATTCTCGAGGATCTCATCGAGCGTCACAGCTGTGTTATTACGCTCACCAATGCAGGATATATCAAGCGTCAGCCTGCGGCATCCTATTCCGCACAGCATCGTGGCGGACGCGGCATCATCGGTATGTCCACCAAGGAAGAAGACTTCATCGAAAAGGTGATTGCCGTAAACAGCCACTCCAAG
>JAZOPW010000192.1:0-3530 GCA_045655785.1 Eubacteriales bacterium | reverse complement strand
GAGCAAATTTATTATACCACGCTTTTATCAATAAATCAAGACGTTTTTGTCATTCTTGTAATAAAAATTGAAAACAAAATTCATCAAATAACGACAGAGTCGCGTCCGAGATCCCCGCGGTGTCATCCTGAGCGAAAGGCGCAGCCTGTAGTCGAAGCCCCGAAGGGGTCGCCGTAGGCGAGATCTACGCGGAAACCCCTATAGGAAGCCGCACAAAAGTTGAGTATTTGCGGTTCTGCATGGCAGAATGCGGATGTTTAATCCGCAAGCAAATACCACATAGCGACCAATCTTTGTTTGCACATACAATACGGTCGCGTTGTCGTCCGAGATCCGACCTGCGCAATGCTCGGTCGCCCTGCGGCGCAAGCGCCTTGGGTTTCGACTCCGCTACGCTCCGCTCAAGATGACGGACTTGGTTTTGTTATCAAGGGATGGACTTGATTATTCGCCATACCCCGCGTGTAGACAAAACAATTAGAATTGCACTGCAGTTGAGTATTTTAAAATCTGTTTGCAGATTTTAAAATACCGATAGCGACCTCGATATGTTCGCTCTTGCTTTGCGGTCGCGTTGGCGTCGATTCGGGTCAGACGTCATTGTTTACGTTAACGGTAAAGACGTTGCGGTCGATGGGGTAGTAGCTTTCGCAATACTCGATCGGCCGTCCGCTTTTGTCATAGGATTCCGAGGCGACCAAAAAGAAAATATCCTCCGCCGATGCGCTGAGCATACGACAATCCCGTGCCGATAGCCGCGTTGCCGAAAAGGTCTTTTTGCTTCGTACGCGCGAGATTCCGTTGCTCTTCAAGATCCAATACAGCGAGGTCTTTTCGGGGTCCTGACGCAGGATCACCGCTCCTATGTCCTCGGGAAAATATGAGGTGGACAACGTGATGGGTCCCCCCTCGCCCAATTCCTTGGAATAGCGCAGACGGCGCAGCTTGAGAATCCGCGCTCCAAGCGGGAGTCCTAACGCTTTTGCAACCTGCTCCTCTCCAAGCGTCACCATGCGGAACTCCAGAACCTCGGTCACGCAGGTCAGGTCTCGCGCGCGAAGCTCCTCGGCAAAGCTTTGAATGAAAAACGTGGTCTTGTCGATGATCTGCGGACGGCTGACAAAGGTTCCCGTCCCCTTGATGCGTCGCAACAGCCCTTCCTCGGTCAAAGACGACAGTGCACGGCGTACCGTGGTGCGGCTGACGTCAAACAGACGGCAAAGCTCGGTCTCCTTTGGGAGCTTGTAGCCCACACTCCATTCGCCGCTCTCGATCTTTTCCTTGACCGCTTTCCGAATCTCTTCATATCGCTTCATAGTCATCGGTCTCCTTTTCGCGTTCTGTAGTATGTATGATCATTGTACCAAAAAAAACTCTGTTTGTCAATACATATATTTTCGTATGTATCCTTTTTGCGCAAATAAATCGATACATACGTTCTTTTTTGTTCTTTTCTATTGACTTTTCAAGGGCTTTCCGATAAAATAATAGCAAAGACCGATCCCCATGAACGATTATAAATAAGAAAGGTAAGAAATGACGATGAATGCGAAGGCAATCAATGAGCGCTACGACCTTGTGGTAGTAGGCGGCGGACTGACGGGAATTTGTGCCGCAATGGCGGCAGCGAGAAACGGCGCGAGGGTCGCTCTGATCCATGACCGTCCCGTGCTGGGCGGAAACGCAAGCAGCGAGATTCGTATGCACGTTTGCGGCGCGACCGACAACATGAAGAAGCCCGAATTGAGCGAGGGCGGTATCCTGCATGAGCTGATGCTGGCAAATAAGCGCGTCAATGACAGCTATAATTTTTCGATTTGGGACGCTGTGCTTCTGGACGCGCTCCAACGTGAGAAAAACCTGACCCTCTATCTCAACACCACGATGTTCTCGGTCAAGAGAGAGGGAAACAGAGTCTGTGAGATCGAGTGCTATCAGATGACCACCGAGCGCCGTCTCTTCCTTTCGGCTGACTTCTTTGCCGACTGTACAGGAAACGGTACGCTCTGCGCGTTTGCGGATGCTCCCTTCCGCACGGGAAGCGAGGCAAAGTCGGAATACGGCGAGCTTCACGCCCCCGAGGTCGCAAACAACGACCGCATGGGCAATACGCTCCTGTTCAAGGCGGCAGACATGGGACATCCTGTCCCCTTCACCCCGCCCGTGGACGCCATGCACTTTACCGAGGAACAGCTGAAATACCGCAAGCACACCGCCGAGGTGCCCAAGGAGATCATGGAAAAGGCAAACTCCGACGAGCAGGTCATGCTCTTTGACGGCTTTGCGCAGGACTACGGATATTGGTGGATCGAGATCCCCGGTGAGACCGAAAACATCATCGAGGAGTACGAGGAGATCCGCGATCAGCTTGTCCGTGCCGTCTACGGCGTTTGGGATCACATCAAGAACGGCGGAGACCACGGTGCCGAGAACTTTGAATTGACCTGGGTAGGTATGCTCCCCGGAACGCGCGAGAGCCGCCGCGTAGAGTGCGATTATATGCTCAATGAGGTCGATATTCTTTCCAACCGCCGCTTTGAGGATAAGGTGGCATATGGTGGTTGGCACGTGGACAACCACGTAGCGGGCGGACTCTACTCCTTTGACCGTATCCCCGCATTTGTTTATGACGTTCCCGGCTCCTATGACATTCCCTATCGTTCCTACTGCGTAAAGGGCTTTGAAAACCTGTACGTCGGTGGCAGATGCATGGGCGCGAGCAAGCTCGGCATGGCAAGCACGCGCGTAATGGGTACCTGTGCCATCGGCGGTCAGGCGATCGGTACGGCGGCGGCATTGCTCACAAAGGCAAACAGCAAGAATGTCCGCGAGGTCGATATCCACAGCCTGCAGCAGACCCTCATCAAGGACGACTGCTACCTGCCTCAGCTCACGAATGAGGACGCCCTCGACCTTGCCAAGGGTGCGACCGTCACGGCATCGAGTGAGGCAGAAGGATATTCTGCCGCAAACGTTGTCCGCGGCGTGACGCGTTGCATCGACGGTGAGACCAACGCATGGCGCTCGGAGAAGATGACGGACACCGAGTGGCTTGAGGTTGCGCTCCCCCGTACTGCGAAGGTAGAGACCGTACAGCTTGTCTTTGACTCCAACTTTGATCTTGAGAAGAAAATCTCGCTTTCTTCTCGCCGTCAGAAACAGCAGGAGATTGGCGTGCCGAAGGAATTGGTGCGAGATTTTGACGTTGTGTTGTATCGAAACGGTAAGCCTGTAGCGACGCAGAGCCTGCGCGAGAACTGCCAGAGACTTTGCCGCGTTGCATTTGACGGAGTTGACTGTGACAGCGTACGAGTGAATATTCTTGCAACCAACGGAATCGCGGAGGCAAGAGTGTTCGAGATCCGCGTGTACGAGAAATAAAAAGTCGATCTAATAACCTCCTTGTGGCAGTGTGATAAAAGATTTGATCAAACCATCGACCCTCGTCGGTTAGGAAACGTTTTCATCAACCTGCTTGCAGGATTTCATTAAAAAAACATCAAGCCCACGTTGGCGTTTTGCCAACGTGG
>JAZOPW010000191.1:0-3024 GCA_045655785.1 Eubacteriales bacterium | reverse complement strand
GGGGGTTTGCTCAATTGGCTTGCCCTTATCATCATAGCGAACTGTGGGTCCGCTTACGTAAAGTCCAATGCATCTCGGTGCTATGTTTTCGGTTACGTAGCCCTTTTCTATTCCGGCATACAGCAGGGTGGGAATATTGCCATTTTTGTCAGATCCCGAGATCGGAATTAAGCCCAGGCTGGTGTCGTCTTTTCCGGGATTCCGTAAGAAGGAATGCGTACCGTCAAAGGATCTTATCAATCGAACACTCTTGTCATACGGCATTGTGATGGCGCTCATCACCGAACGCTCAACGGAAACGAACCCGACACCGTCAAAGGTGAGGCTACCCACAACCTGTGTCGCCTTCGGCTCGGCAAGATAGGTTCTGATGTCGTAAATTGCTCTTTTGGGATTATTGGTGACAGAATAGCAAAGTCTGAGTCCCGCTTTCCCAACCATCGAGCTATCAACCGTCTTAAGGTCGGTATCAAGCATCGTCCAACCAAGCTCTTCTGCATATTCCTGTATGGTAGGAGCTTTTACCGTACCGCCAATGGTTTGCATCTTGTTCAGCTCAAGGAAGGTGAGTCCACCAAGATAGATTGCCTTGCCTTCATAAGGTGTATCGTATCGGAAATATAAGAACGTTTTTTCAGTCCACTGCTCTTTTTCCTGATTCGATGCGTAGTTCAGATTGAAAGCAGGACCTCCACTGAAGAGATTGACAGGCTCGTAACCCTCGGGAACGTCACCCAAGGAACGCGACACGTAAAAATCTGCCAAAATCGGATCGCCGTTCATCGAATCCTTCGTATAATAGAAGGAGATTCCCTGCAGGCTGCTGTTCTCGGCATAGGTGCCCGCATTTGCATACGCAGCTCCTCCGTTGCCAAATTTAATATCGCCCGAAGAACTCCACGCAATTCGAATATCCGTGATTGCCTGATTCGGATTATTAATCGTTCGATATCCGAGATACGTTGCCTTGGGCTGACCGGGCGTCAGATTGAAATCTAACAGCTCATAGTCCTTTTTGTTCTTAATTTCCAGCTTCGCCGCTTCGGGATTTTCATTTGATGCTACCATGAGCGAATACAGATATCTTCCGCTTTGTATTTCTTCTTCGATGCCTGCCAAAGAATTTTCGGTGGTATAGAAGAGATAAATACCGTTGACCTTATCCTTATATGTGTAAGAATTCAGGTTTACGGGATTATTTTCACCAAAATTAGTTACCTTATCATATCCGTCCACCACATTGGGATCTCCTCGCTTTACGCGGAAGAATTCTCCCATTTCGTTTGCAGTGATGGGGGAACCGCTGTTTTCGTCGTAAGAAACGTAGAGCGCATTCCAACGACGTGCCTGGAAGCAGTTAATATCTCCCGGGTCTCCGCCCCTCTCGCGAACTGCCTCATACCGCACGTATGCGCTACTTTCGGCATCATACTCATACATTGAAGTCGGTATCTTTGTATATTCGGGATGTTTATCGTTCCAAGATTCCTTGATAACGTCAACGAGCCAGATCGTAAGAATGACAACAACCGCCACAACGGCTAACACGACGATCGCCACCGGCACAAACGTAGCAAGCGATACCGCAAAGCTGCCGGCGGTCGCCATTGTGGATGTGGCAATACATGCGAGTGTTGCCAAAAGACCTTCTGCGCCGACAATCGCACCGACGATCGTTGTCGCAATGGTAACAACGCCTGCCGCAGCAAGCCCCACTCCTGCGCATATTTGAAGAGAGGTCTTCAGATCTTTCTGCAATGCGTTTTCTTCCGTAAGCTGATTATAGTTTGCGCTCGTAGCGGCAACACGCGCAGCCTCCGTGGTAAGTCCGATCTCTTCTTTATATAGCTCTCGGTTTACGCCGATGAATACCGATGGGTTTTTTCCTCCGTTTGCTTCTATCAGCTTCACTCTCTGCTCATCGAGATTTGCCTTTGCATCGTTATACACCGTCTCCGTATTTTTCGTTGCCAATACCATATTTACAACGCCGGAGATCTGCATCATTGAAATCTGACCGTCCGTGAGACTCATTACAAGAGGATAGAGCATACGAATGTCTTTTTCTTCCATGTAATTTTCGAAGCACCAGCCGACGTCAATATCGCCATATTCATATTCCGCAAGCGTTTCATATACCGCAAGCAAAAGCATATCCATATCCGACGAGTCAAGCTGAGTGCCGTCGCCGATGCTTTCGATAATAGCAAGCGCTTCTTCTTCAGAGGTAACGGGAGATTGTACGGTTTCTCCTTCATCAAACTCCCCATTTTCATTGGAATCAAGTCGGTCAATGGCATCATAGAGCATTTCTACGAAGTTATTGATCGAATACTCGAGCCGTTCAGCCTTTTCGTAGTAAAGCTCGTCAAGCTCATCAAGCTCCCTATCGGTTAAAGACTCAGATAAAGGACCTGTCTCTGAAATGCGATCGAGCCATGTCTTTATCGATCCGTCCTCTCCGTCTTGATTATAGTCCGAAACACCGAACACCACCTGATTGTAGATCATATTGAAAACAAGGGTATTACTCATAAGAAAGATATCGACGATATCATCTACGCTTCTCGACGTGTCCAAAAGATAATCTCCGAGCGGAATAGAATCGTTTTCTCCCGCGCGGAATATGTCGAGCGTTTCCTTTGCGAGCCGCGCATTGGGGCTTCCCGCCTCCAAATTGGAACGGAATTCAGACAATGCCTCCAGCATCTCCGCCGCCCTATCCTCAATTCCCTTTTGCGACTGTCTGATCATCTCGCCGTAGTTCATGATCTTATATCCGGAGTCCATACTCATCATGGATATATCACAAATAGCCTCATCACGGTTTTTGGTGGTTTTATATCCTAAATATGCATAATCCTTGCCTGTACCCGCGTTCAGGTCCTCGTCAAAAACCGTATATCCGTTTTCAACAAGCCACCTCTTGGCTTCTTCGGCAGTTTTACCCGTGCTGATCTGAATCTCCTTCAAATATACAGGCTGTGCCTCTGCAAAAATCGGCAGAATCGTCTGAGACAGCAT
>JAZOPW010000190.1:0-3185 GCA_045655785.1 Eubacteriales bacterium | reverse complement strand
CCCAACCATCAAAAACAAGCCCGTGCAGGTTTCGGCTTATCAGAATTTCAGAGAACAGTTCCGAAAAGGCATTGCCGAAAATCTCCAAGCGACACTGATATGGCCGCCCGAGGTCATCTCAAATCAAATGAAGCGAACCGCAGATTTGTGTGAAATGCTGTATCAATTCTACCTGGAGTATGAAAGCCGATTGATGGCGGAAAAGCGCACACGCGGAATTTTAGAGCACAATGACATTCGTGCAATGCTCTATCAATTGCTCTCAAACAGCAACGGTGAAGCCTCCGATTTTGCGAAAGGTCTGTCAGAGCAATACGACGCCGTTTACATCGATGAATATCAGGACGTCGATCTTCTGCAGGATCAGATCTTTTCGCTGATCGGTGGGAACCGCCGCTTTATGGTGGGCGACATCAAGCAAAGCATTTATGGTTTCCGTGGCAGTGAACCCTCTATTTTCGCAGCATATCGCAAAAAAATGCCGTTATATGACAGCCAAGAGGCAGAAAAAGCGGACGGAGTTTGTGTGTTCATGTCCGAAAATTTCCGTTGTGACCGTCCCGTCATCGATTTTGCCAACGCGATCTGCTCTTTCCTCTTTTCGGCTTGCGAAAAAAGCGTTGGTTATCGCGCACAGGACGATCTTGTCTGCTCCAAAAAGCAACCCGAGGGATCGGTCGGCAATGTTCCCGTTCAGGTGGCGGTATTCGACGCACAACCGAAACGAATCGACGATACGGCACCAACCGATGACACGGAGCTTTCCAAAAATGAAGCCGTTTGGGTCGCCTCGGAGATTTCCCGTCTGATTCGGGAAGAAAGGTTGGACGATGGATCAAAAATCACGCCTTCCGATATTGCGATTTTAGTACGCGCCAAGGCGCAAGGAAAACAGATTGTAAAAGAGCTTGAGAAACTGAACATACCTGCTTCAAACGATATGTCGGACAGCCTGATTGGCGATCCCCTGTTGACCGATCTTCTGAATCTCTTGCAAACCATCGATAATCCTTATCGCGATATTCCGCTTTCGGAATTCTTATTATCGACGCTTGGCGGATTTACCCCCGAGGAGCTGATAGAAATTCGAGAAAGTGCGCCGAACCACAAGGCTCTGTTTGATGCTCTGTCTGTACGTGCAGAGGAAACGGACGCGCTGGGAGTCAAATCGGATGAAATACTTTTATGGATGGAACGCCTGCGCGAGAAGGCGACCGTGATGCCCGCAGACCGCTTTTTAAGATTGCTTTATCTGGATGAGCGGCTGATCGACTATGCATCAACCCCTGTTCTGCTATTTCTTTATGAGCAGGCACGCATCTATCAAAGATCCTCCTGGTGCGGACTTTACGGCTTTTTAAACCACATGGAAAAACAGATCGAGAGCGGAAAGGTCTCCGCTGACGGTCTTTACAAGGCAAAAAAAGCCGTTTCGGTCATGACCGTACACAAATCCAAGGGCTTGGAATTCCCTGTTGTGTTTTTAGTATCCTGCGGATCACAATTCAACAAGTCCGACACCAAGGGAAATCTGCTGTTTCATAAGGACGTCGGCTGTGCGTCAAAGCTTTACAATATGCAAACGGGAGAAAGCGAAAACACGATTCTGCGAGAGATTCTGAAAAGGGAGATTTCGGACGAGCTTGCCGAGGAAAGCATTCGCACGCTTTACGTTGCCTTGACACGCGCAAGAGAGCGGCTTTATGTGACGGGAACCCTGCTCGGCAAATGGGAAAAAGCCATTACAAGAGCTTCCACCGTTCACAGAGGACGCCGACACAGCATCCTTTCCTGCAACAGTTATCTGTCCTGGATCCTTGCCGCTTTGCAGGAAGCAGAACAAAAAAAAGTTGAATTTCCTTGCATTTTCCAACATTTTTCATCGGATGAGCTTGAAAAAGGTGTGGTATTGGAAAGCGAAAAAGCATCTGCAACCGTCTCAAAGGAGCCAACGAACAGCCCCTCTCTTTCCGAACACCTTGCCGACGTTTTGAAGGCACAGACAACCTTCCAATATCCGCTGTCTTTCCTGCAAGGTCTTCCCACCAAGGCCGCAGCATCAAAGCTTGAAAAAGGCTTTTTGGATATCATCGATGATGAAAATGACGAAATAGCCCTGGAAACACAGATCGAGCTGATGCGATCCTTGAAGCCGAATTTTGAAATCCTATCCGATTCCCGCAAAAAAGCATCGCCTGCCGAGATCGGTACCGCGACACACGCATTTTTGCAATTCTGTGACTTTGAAAGATTGGTAAAATACGGAATCGAAAGCGAGCGCGACCGCTTGCTGGAGCAGAAATTTTTAAACGATACTACAACAAGCATCCTGAACATCGCACAATTGGAACGCTTTTTGCAAAGTGATCTGCTTTCCCGCATTTTGAGTGCCGAAAAGGTATATAGAGAGCAAAAATTCAGTTTGTTTGTTCCCTTTTCCGAATTGACCGAGGATCCTTTGCGTGCGGAAGGCTACGGTGATCACAAGCTTTTTGTCCAAGGATCGATCGATCTGCTGCTACAGATGCTGGATGGAAAGCTTGTTTTGATCGATTATAAAACCGATCATGTGACCCGACAAGAGGAGACCGATCATCGCCTCTTCCAAGCCCGTATGAAGCAAGCGCACGGAACACAGCTCTCCTTTTATGCAAGGGCTGTCAGAATGCTTTTCGGACGTTTTCCCGATCAGATCTTCATCTATTCTCTTCCGCTTGGCAAAGCTGTTGAGATCGATGAAATCATCCCAAAATAATTTTCAAAACCTATTGACAAAGCACCACAAAAGCGGTATAATACGATGGTTTGAGTCTGCATACAAAATTGGCGGATTCAGGAAAGCGAATGACATATGATTCATCAAAAATCATTTCAGCCGACTCATCACCATCATATATACCGCTTTTTACTTGATATATGGGGGTGGATTCGGAAAAACATCGTCCTATCTATTGCATTTGTCGCCGCGATTGCCACCTCTTGTATCATACCGCCCGATGCCGCATATCTCGAGTATTTCGATCTGAAAACACTCACCTGCCTGTTTTGCGTTTTGGCGGTAGTTTGTGCCTTGAAAAATATCAAATTTTTCACCATTCTTGCACGAAAGATCGTTGATTGCACGGGGAACCTGCGAATGGCTTCACTTGCATTGGTCTACATCACCTTTATCGGCTCTATGCTGA
>JAZOPW010000189.1:0-2232 GCA_045655785.1 Eubacteriales bacterium | reverse complement strand
CACCCCACTTTTTATAGATGCGCACCGTCATGGCGGCACCGAAATATTCACGGAAAAATAGCATGGCGGAACGGATCCCCGCCTTGTTCTTAAAATCCTCACAGATGGCATGCGCTCGTTTTTGCGTAATACCTTGGATCTGCACTAACCAATCGGGATGATTTTCGATGACGTCAAAGGTCTCGTCTCCGAATTCATCGACGATGCGCTGTGCGGTCTTGGGTCCGATGCCCTTGACGCCTCCCGATGAAAGGTAGCGCAAAATCGACGCACGGTCGGCAGGAAGACGCTTTTCGGATTGCTCGACCTTGAACTGCCGCCCATATTTCGGGCTATGTACCCATCTGCCGTAGACGGTGACCGTGTCACCCTCGGCAATATACGGCATGATCCCCGTGATGGTGACCAACTCGTCTGTATCCGTACCGAGGTCACAAATGGCGAATCCGTTTTCCTCATTGGAAAAGATCACGTGTTCAATGCTTCCCGTAAGCTTTAACACGCCGTGATCGTCGATCGCCTCTTGCATGAATCCGTCTTCAAACATACTGCGTCCTCCTTTCCTGTTTTTTGGGTTTATGGGGGAGAGAGGCACATCCGTCCTTCTCTCCCCTCTCTCCGATCTTCTGGGATCGGTTAGACTATAGACCAAAGGTATTTAAGTCATTAATTTGTATAAAATCCTTAGCCGCTTTTCTTTTGACCATGTAGGCGCAAAAGAAAAGCGCCGAAAGAAGAATTTCGCCGTCTGTGGACGGCGACAAGGGCTACGCACCCTTGACCGCGCCGCTTTTTAAAAAAGGCGAGCGAAAACTTTCGACAAACTGACGAAAGTCGTTCGTTTGGTCGAAAATCTCTCCGATCTTCCGAGATCGGTATTT
This sequence comes from Eubacteriales bacterium, assembly GCA_045655785.1. Taxonomy (GTDB): domain Bacteria; phylum Bacillota; class Clostridia; order Oscillospirales; family CAG-272; genus UMGS1865. Next base: position 1,351 of record JAZOPW010000189.1, on the reverse strand, counting down.
TTTACGTTCTCCGCGTCAGGGATCGATCAGATAACATTCCGCGCCCCAGCGGTCTATGATCTCTTGGTAATTCGGCAAAAGCTCCTCGTCCTCGCCCACGGTGCCGTCCATCAGATCTGCCGAAAGAAGCACCACCAATCTCGCGCGTCCACGGCGCAAGGAGGAAGATGCGGCTTCCCGTAACAGCATATCCAGCATTTCGGCGTCCTCGATCTCGCGCACCTCAACCGCCACCGAAAGCTGTGTCGGCGCAAAGAACAGCTCGGCAAGCATATGTACGGCACACAAAAATCCAAACACCGCAAATACGGCGATCGAAACGTCGATCACATATTCAAACAGCATCTTCCCCGCCCCCTCTCGCTTTCAGCCTATGCGGCATCCGCAAAAAGGTGCATCGGGAAAAATCTTACGCCTGCAACAGCTTTTTCAGCTCGGGAACCAGATCACAGGACTCCCAAGGAGCATTGACGTCCTCGCGTCCCATGTGTCCGTATGCCGCGATCTGACAGTAGATCGGACGGCGCAGATCAAATCTCTTGATGATTGCCGCAGGGCGCAGATCGACCAAAGCGAGGATCGCCTTCTCGATCTGATGCTCGTCTACCTTGGCGGTGCCAAAGGTGTCGATCAAAACCGACACAGGCTTTGCCACACCGATGGCATACGCCACCTGTACCTCGCATTTATCGGCAAGACCTGCCTTTACAATATTCTTGGCAATATAACGTGCCGCATAGCAAGCCGAGCGGTCAACCTTTGTCGGGTCTTTGCCCGAGAAGGCACCGCCGCCGTGACGTGCGTATCCGCCGTATGTATCCACAATAATTTTGCGTCCCGTAAGTCCCGTATCACCGGCAGGTCCGCCTACCACAAAGCGACCTGTGGGATTGATATAGATCTTGGTATCGTCATCCATCATATCAGCGGGAACGATCGGCGCGATGACGTGCTTTTGAATGTCATCGTGTATCTGCTCGTTAGTCACGTCGGCGCTGTGCTGGGACGAAATGACCACGGTATCCACGCGCACGGGCTTGTCATTCTCATCGTACTCCACTGTGACTTGCGTTTTGCCGTCGGGACGAAGATAGGACAGCGTGCCGTTTTTGCGCACCTCGGTCAAGCGCTTTGCCAGCGCGTGGGAAAGCGAGATCGGCAGCGGCATCAGCTCGGGAGTCTCGTTACAAGCATAGCCAAACATCAAGCCCTGGTCTCCCGCGCCTGTATCCAAGCCGTCGGTATCGGTGCCGTTCTTTGCCTCATAGGACTTGTCCACACCCATCGCAATATCGGGCGACTGCTTATGCAGGGACGTGATCACCGCACAGCTATCGCAGTCAAAGCCGTA
>JAZOPW010000188.1:0-12685 GCA_045655785.1 Eubacteriales bacterium | reverse complement strand
CTCGATACGGGCAGGGTGGATACGACCGTCTGCAATCAGCTTTTCAAGAGCCAATCTTGCAACCTCACGGCGTACGGGGTCGAATCCGGAGACGGTAATTGCCTCGGGAGTGTCGTCGATGATCAGCTCCACTCCGGTCAGCGTTTCCAGCTTCTGAATGTTTCTTCCCTCACGTCCGATGATACGTCCCTTCATTTCCTCGTTGGGGAGCGTAACGACCGAAATGGTCGATTCGGTTACGTGATCTGCGGCACATCTTTGGATGGCAAGAGTGAGCAGGTTGCGAGCCTTTGCGTCTGCCTCTTCCTTGAACTGTGTTTCCAGCTCATCCAGCTTTTGTGCCATTTCATGGCGAGCCTCGGATTCCACACGGGCAATCAGCTCGTCCTTTGCCTGCTCTGTTGTGTAGTTGGAGATCTCCTCCAGCTTTTTCAGATGCTGCTCCAGGACCTCGTTGATCTGTCCGCGCAAAGCTTCATTGGCTTTGATCTTTTCATCCAGCTGTTCGTTTTTGCGCTCTAACGCCTCGGTCTTCTTGTCCAGATTTTCTTCCTTCTGGTTGATGCGGCGCTCCTGACGCGTGATCTCTCCGCGGCGCTCCTTCAGCTCGCGCTCGGTCTCATTGCGCAGACGGAGCGTTTCCTCCTTGGCTTCCAGAAGGGCTTCCTTCTTTTTTGCCTCGGCGTTCTTGGAGCCTTCCTCCAGGATGCGCTTTGCCTCGATCTCGGCGGAGCCGATCTTTGCTTCACCGATCTTTTTACGGATCAAAAAGCCAACCAGAATTCCGAGTGCCAGCATCACAATGCCGACAGGGATCGAAATCCAAATTTCCATAAAACACCTCCTTGTTCTGTTCTTTTGGAATTCATATGATTCGGATGCTTTTTTGTGCATAATCATACAGATATAATTATACACAAAAAGACAAGGATTGTCAAGGGCTTGCGGGTCATTTTTTGCCGTCTTTTTGCAGATGTTTCCAAACTATTCACAAAGACAGACGCATTTGGACATTATTTGATACGGAATTTCTGACGCAATCGAACCAAATAAAAGGTGATCATGCGTGTCAGGGCAACGTCGTAAAGCCAAAAAATGCCGACGCACAAAGCATACATCAAAAGCCAGAACCACTTCCAATCCCCCTCAAGCTGCAGCTGTGCGGGGAAAAAGATCTTCAGAATGAGAACGATCGCGCCGAGCGAGACGTGAAAGGTTGCCATTTTGAGCAAAAATGCGATCGGACGCTTGCATTTTTCGATCTTTTCCTTGAGAATGGGATAAAAGCCCGCAAAAAGTGCATAAAAAACGGCAGGAGTCTTGATGGGCAGGAGCAGGAGCGCGAGGATCGAGGTCACCACCCAGACTCCCCACGGGTAGATGCCGCCGATCTCAATGACGGCATAAATGCAAAGGATCGATGCCGCAATCGCGGCGGTCATGTCAAGCACCTCAATAAAAGAGCCCAACGCCAAAAAGATCACCCCGAGTGCGCACAGCATCGCGCTGACCGTCAGATATTTCGTTCGTTTTTTGATTCGATCTGCCATAGTATTTCTCCTTGACGTGATTTTTTTGTGGGGAAACTTTTGAGAAAGTTTCCCCACACCCCTTCAAAACTTTTAACAGAATTTTATTGCTGTATTTTAAACTTCAGTGCGCTTTAGATAAACAATAGCTCCCGCTAGCATTTTGGTACCACCACCCAAAATGCTCCACAATGTTAGTTTTGATACAAACTATAGAGCTCACCCGCACTCCGTAAAACCTTTAGCCAATTCTTTTTTGTAAAAGCTTTTGAAGGAGGGGGTGCGGGGGAGGGGACTTTTCTCGAAAAGTCCCCTCCCCCGCAAAAAGAGTAACTACTCAACAACAGGGGATGAGGTCGCCGCCGAAGCAGTTGCAGCAGCAATCGGCGCAGATCAGAGTCGTACAGCAGTCACAGCAGCCGTCGGAGGTGCTTGCCGTACGGTAGCCGCCGCCATAGTTTGCACTTTGCTGACGCAACCGATCCCGCGCGGCGCGATATTCGTTGTTGTAGGGATCCATGCCGCAGGCACGGTCAAACATTTTTTGCGCGTCGAGAAAATAACCGCGCTTGTACAGGACACAGCCCATCAGGAAATTCCATTCGGCGTTTTGCGCGGAGGCATCGACGCTGTGAAGCAGACGGTCGGCTTCTTGGATCTCGTTTTCGTTGATCAGGCGGCGTACCTGTGCAAAGAGCGCATTTGTTGAGCCGTCGGTGCGCGGATTGCCGTTGTAGGAGCCTCCGTTTCCCGTGCTTGCGCCATAGGGGTTGCGATTTGCTCCCGAGGCACGCATTTTTTGAATTTCGTCATACGCGGCATTGATCTCCTGCATTTTCTCGGTGGCGAGATCGGCAAGATCACTGTCGCGGTATTTGTCGGGATGGTATTTGCGCGCAAGCTCACGGTAGGCTTTTTTTACCTCTTCGTCACTTGCGGTGGGTGAGACGCCAAGCACCTCATAGGGGTTTTTCATGTTGTATCGTTGTCCTTTCTTTCTTACTTGTCTGCTCGGCGGTCACACGGTCGGTAGCCGACGGAAGCCCAAGATAGAGGATGTTCGCAAGGATCTCCTTCAGCTCGGGGGCAGGGAAGGAGTCGATCAGCCCAAAGGCGCGGTCGGCGTCTCCCAAATGCGCGTTCATCGCAAGCCGCAGGATCTCGCGGTCTCGTACGGTCATTTGATTTCCAAACAGCTTCAGATAGGGGTTGAAGCGTTTTTTTCGACGGTCCTCCTCGTAGTCATCTGCGGCATCGGCAAGATAGATCCAATGACCGACCGATCTGCCGATCGCACCCGCAATTCTCGCCTCGGTACCCGTCAGCCCCTCGGCAAAGACACGCTCCATCAAAAAGCCGAATTGCTCGGCAAGCGCGTCGGCACCCTCAAACGGCGTCTCTCCCTTTTCATAACGCGAGAGCGCGGCAAGATGCGACGCAATGGCATGATCCAATTGGGGATGCCGTCTTTTTGCTCGTTTGTAAGCACCCAAAAAGAGCGGACGCAAGAGGGCAGAGCCAAGCTTTTTGACACCGCGCTCGTCGCACAGGTCATCGGCAAGTTTATGATAGCAAAGCAGGGCAGAGGCGTCGGCGCAGTAGTCGAGTGCGTCGCATGCCTGTGCCATCGGACGGCGACGGAAGGGGTGAAGCAGACATTTTTCGGGCTTCACGGTCGGCTTTTCTCCCGTGACCGAAAGACGGACAACCGCCAAAAAGACGAAGTCATAGCTGAGAGAGAGTCGAGAGCAATTTCCCGTACATTTGCCCATGCGCTTGCAAAGACCGCAGTACAGCGCGCGGTAATAGTGATGCTCGCGAACGCGCAATTCGGATGTCTCTGTTTTGACGTATCCCAGCATGTCGTGTCTCCTTTTTAGAATGTTAATGTACATACATCATATCATAAACACCCTGCAGAATCAAGTAAATTGTAAGAATATTTTGTATGTTTTTTGAAAAAATTTATTTTTGCGAGTTATAATCTGATGCTTTTTTGTCGCGACTTGTCGAACTCCAAAACAGATAACTCTTGCAATCATCAAAAGGATGTGTTATAATAAAAAATGCAAACGAAATGAAGAAGGATGGAAAACGATGTTATCTTTTGAAAGTGATTATATCGCGGGTGCGCACCCCGCGGTTTTGGAAGCACTGTGCAAGACCAATTTGGAAACGCTTTCGGGCTATGGCTCCGATGCATATTGCGCGCGTGCCGCGGAGAAGATCCGTACTGCCTGTGCCTGCCCGAACGCGGACGTGCGTTTTTTGGTGGGCGGAACCCAGACCAATCGCATCGTCATCAGCTCGATGCTCCATGATTGGGAGGGTGCGCTGGCGGCGGAAACGGGACACGTCAGCCTGCATGAGGCAGGTGCCATCGAGGCGTCGGGACATAAGGTCATCACACTGCCGCACCGTTTGGGAAAGCTTGAGGCGTCGGTTGTCGCGCAATACCTTGCCGATTTTTACGCCAACGAAACCTGTGAGCATATGGTTTTCCCGGGAATGGTCTACATCTCGCATCCGACCGAGTACGGTACACTCTACACCAAGGCGGAGCTGACGGCACTTTCACAGGTCTGTAATCAGTATCAGATTCCGCTTTTCCTCGACGGTGCGCGGCTCGGCTACGGACTTGCAAGCCGTACAACCGATCTGACCCTTGCGGAGATCGCCTCGCTCTGTGACGTCTTTTACATCGGCGGCACAAAGGTTGGCGCGCTTTGCGGGGAGGCGGTGGTGTTCCCGAAGAACAACGCTCCCAAGCATTTTATGACCGTGACCAAGCAAAACGGTGCGCTTTTGGCGAAGGGACGCCTGCTGGGGGTGCAGTTTGACGCGCTGTTTACCGATGATCTTTATATGCAAATCTCGCGTCATGCGATCGACCTTGCAGAGGAGCTGAAGTCGATCTTTTTGGAGAAGGGCTATCGCTTTTTCATGGAATCTCCGACCAATCAGCAGTTTGTGATTTTGGAGAACACGCACATGGAGGCTCTGCGCCGTCAGGTGGCGTTCAGCTTTTGGGAGAAGTATGACGAGACCCACACGGTCGTGCGCTTTGCCACAAGCTGGTCTACCACAAAAGAGGATCTGGACACCCTGCGTCGGATTCTTTGAGGATGGTAGCATAAAAAACGATTCTGATTTGCAATTTTTATCTTTTAAAACCGTTTATTTAATATTCACTGAGGGGCTGAGTCATTCGCTTCAAAAGCTTTTGACTCAGCCCCTCTCGCCTCTTTCTTATTCTTCCTTATCGAGCTCTTGCTCGGGATACCAGGATTCTTCTTCTGCGGGGGATTCGGCAGGACGCCATGCCTGACCGAAATTGATGTCGCGGAAGAGTGCGGCAAGTCCCGTGATCTGCTTCAGACGCAGAATCTCGTCCTTGTCCATGCCGAGGTGCTTTGAGATCCAGGCATCGCTTCTGCCGATGTCATGCAGATCGCGGATGATATTGCTCATCAGATCCACATCGTGTGAGCCGCGTGCGCGGTTGTGGCGGATGGTGCTTGCCATTCGACCCGACAGCGGCTTATCTATGACAGAAACGGGCAGCATACCGCCCTCGCGCTCATAAATATCGGGGTAGTCCTTCATCACGCGGTAGCGGTGGAAGCCGTCTACGATGATGTATCGGTCGCTGTCCTTGTCATAATAACAGACGATCGGCATGGTGTAGCCGTCCTCGCGAATGCTGTCGTAAAGCAGCTTGATCTCGGGCGGTGCCATGACATTGGGGTTGTAATCGTTCGGGGTTACCTTTTCGATGGGAACCGAGACAATATGATAGACGGGGCTTTTTGATTTTGTATTACTCATAGATGATTTCTCCGTATTGTTCTTTGATCAGGTCGATGCGGTGCTGATCCTCGCGCGTCAGTCCAAATCCCATAAAGCGGCAGAGGTGATCGTTTTTCAAAATACAGTAGCACATACGCTTCCAGCTGGGGACGTCCTTGGTGGAGTGAATGTCGTCCGTGTGGTCGGGGATCTTATCCAAAAAGACGACGCGGGATTTTCTGTCAAGGGTATAATTGGAGACCCCGTTTCGGCTGATGCGGTAGCCTCGGTCAAGCAACTCCTGTATGGTTTCCTCGGAGAGACCGCCGCCTGTTTTATGCCAGAATTCGATCGACGTATTGAATTTTTTGATGTAATTGTTGCGCAATTTCCTGGGAAGGGTATCCAATAAAAAGCGGGTATAGGATTCCCACGTATGTCCCTCGGGCAAGGTAATGTTGCGGTAGCCCATTGCCTTGGTCTTTCCGTAAATGGCGGCAAAGTTGACGCCGCGCACACGTCCGACAAGTCGAGTCCACACCTGCGGATCGATCACTCGGTAGAGGTTGAGGCTGTCCTTGGAATACTCGTTGAAGGGAGAGGCAACGCGCATCTGATCGACGGTCAGCCCCGCCTTATAATAAAGATCGTATAATTTGTTGTAATCATAGCCGAATTTGCAGTTTGCCGCCCATACGTCGGTGGATGACCAATCGTACATGGGCGACGCGCACCAAACGTCCTTGAAATGCTTGGTGATCCAGCATTCATCCTTGTAGCCGTAGCGCTTGTTCAGGAATCCGCTGTACCGTTGCAGAGATTCGTCGGCGCGTAGCCCCAACAGGCAGACCGTCTTTTTGTTTCCGTGCTGCTCCTTGTAGAATCTGCCGAACTGCTTGGCAAGATCCTCCTGATGCATACGGTAGCGGTAGTGTGTAAAGGGATTGTTCAGATTGATGACGTAAGGATAGGAGGGCATGGGGCGCACCCAGGAGGTCTGCTTGGTTTCGTCCCACGGATACCAAAACATTTCGTAGTTGCTGACTGCCGTACGCGTCGCCATGGGCAGACAGACCCAATAGGGCTCGACCTCATCCTTGATGCGCTCAAAGGTACGGGTGATGTATTCGGTGGTTACGGTGTACTGTGCTTCAAAATCCTGATGAAACACGCCGATGACGCGATCGGGATGGTACTGTCGACGGTAGTCAAGCACCATGTTGAGCAACAGACCGCTGTCCTTGCCGCCACTGAATGAAACATATATATTATCAAATTCCGAAAAGAGGTATTCAAGCCGTTGCTCGAACGCCTCAAAGACATTGCAGGGTAAGAGTTCTTTTTTCAATCGCGGGTTCCTTTCTGCTTTTTGCGTGTTAAAAAAGCTGTGTTGACGCCAAAACGAAGGATATTTTTTCCTTTTTCTTGCTTTTATTATATCATAAAAGGTCGAAAATGTATATAGAAACCGAAAAAATTTTACTTTTGCAGGCTTTGCAAGCAAAAAACAGGCAACCACGCGTCGATCAAAAAGGATCGCGGTGCAGGGCTGCCTGTTTTGTATTGGATTGGATCTGTTTTTCGGATCTTATCAGAGTTGAAGATCCTTTTTGATCGCGCGATGGATCTCTGCACGAAGCTCGCATACCTCGTCATAATTGCTTTTTCCGTATTTTTTTACGGTACAACGGTTGGCATCACTCAAAAAGATAACATACAGATTCATATCGCGGTTTAAGTAGAAGGATTGACCGGTCCAGCCGTCGTGTCCGATGCTTCCGTCGGGGAAGAGGTCGCGGGCTTGCATACAATTTTGGTTGACGTAGGTGTATCCCATTGCATGGTTCTCGACGCCGCGTCGGATGTCGTCCACATCAAGCCCCTCTGTGCAGTTTTTCTCTGCCAGAGCAAACATTTCTCGGCTGTACAGATGCTCGTCCATACGAATGATGGCTTTCACGAATTTCTGAAGATCACCCGCCGTGCAGTAGTTTCCGCCGGGACCTGCAGGAATCCTCTTCATCATTTGCACGTTGTGGTCGTCTCTTTGGATGTCGGTGACACACAGATCATGGTGGCAATTGACTGCGTTTGGCTCATCGGAAGGCAGATTGTATCTGCTACGTGTCAACCCAAGCGGCTTGCAAAGAAGCTGATCGAATGCCACGTCCAGCGTCATTCCAAACACCTTTTCCACAATAAAGCCCAGCAAAACGATCCCCGTACAGCAATAGGTGTACTTTGTACCGGTCTCATATGCCAGAGGGACGTTTAAAATGAACTCTGTCACGCTGTCTCTGCCACGATCCGCTACGTTATCGGGGAATTCCTTGCGGCGCATCCCCGAGGTATGGGTGAGCAGATGCTTTACAGTGATCTTCTTTTTGTCGTCGGGTACGTTGGGGAAGAATTTTTCAATCGTATCCTCAAAGGAAAGACGTCCCTCGTCGATGGCTTTCAGCACAAGGGTCGCGGTGGGGAATACCTTTCCAAGGCTTGCGGCATCAAAATAGGTGTCAAGGTCCACGTCGGGCGTTGTCAGAACCCATTCGCGATCCTTGTATCCTACGACGAGTGCATATGAGCCGACGCTTTTGTCTGCTGTTTTTTGAGCCAATAAGGCTTCGGTGTTGATCAGATGTTTCATGGCTTTCTCCTTGCAAAACATATCGGTTATTTTTATTGTAGCATAAAATTCCATGATTTCAATAGGATTAAAGTTGGAAATAGCACAAAATGTATGATTTTCGCGTGCTTTTTTATTGACAAAAGGGGAGATCAAAAGTATAATAAAGACAAACGGTGGGAGGATATGGGAAATGCAGACTTTATTTTCTGATTGGCTTTGGGGGCCTATGAGCATTCAAAACGTGGTAAGCGTAAAGACCAAGATCCATCCTCGGGTCTATCAAGGAAAGGGAAATACGCACTCTTATCAGCTGGGAATCAAATTTACGGGACGCTCCGAGCTTTGCTATCAGGGCTTTCACATTGACTTCCGACCGAGGACGGTTGTGTATTTGCCAAAGGAAGCAAGTGAGGAGATCGACTATACAACGGTTACAGAGGAGATTGGAAACGGGGTATGTATTTTCTTCGATTCACAGCTTCCTCTCCCATCGGAGCCGCAGATGCTGACGGGGGTCGATTCGGGCATCGAGGCAGCCTTTCTGAAGGTGCTGCACTGTTATCAGCATTACGAGCCTTCCCATTATCCCGCACTGATGGCAGAGTTTTATGCGTTGCTTGCGGGACTGAGCGATATGCGAGAAATATCCTCTGAAGACGCTGAAAAGAAGCGTTTTTCCGTGGCGCTTGCCTATATGGAAAAGCACAGCAAGGACGGATATATCGATCTGAAGCATATGGCGGATCTGTGTGGGATGAGTGAAAAATATTTTCGGGATTCCTTTCAGCGTGTGTTCAAGATCTCACCCCTGCAGTATTTTCACCGAAGGAAGGTGCTTGATATCCGCGTGCTGATCTCGGATCTTTCGCTATCGGTTTCCGAGGTTTCTCTTCGGAGCGGATTCTCTGATCCCAATTACTTTTCCCGGTTTTTCAAAAAGCATTTTGGGGTTTCCCCAACCGAATATCGAAATTATTATTGTAAGCTTTCATAAAGCTACATTTTGGGTCAGAACATTCAAATAGACGGCTGCAGAAAGAAAATATAGGTTCGAGGGAGAATCTTATTCAAAATCAAATTGTGGGGCTTTTTCAATTTTTGCTTGCAACTACCGTTTTTTCATGATATAATAGGGTAAAGCTTACAGCGCGAGAGTGTGCAAGAGACTTGAGAATCTTTCGGCACAGCGCGTAGCTTTTCAAAAACGCTCTCATTGTGTAAGGGAGGAATTACATGAAAAAATCGGTCAAATTTTTGTGCGCCATTCTGGCACTTCTGATGATGTTACCTGTTTTTGCCGCGTGCAACTTTACGGCAGATCCCCCCGAACAAGACACCGGGGAGCAGACCGAGGAGCCACGAAAGGACCCCATCACCGTCAATGCGGAATATTCGGTGGTCAGCCCCGAGGAGGGCAGTGCGGCGACCGCCAAGCTTGCGGAGCAATTGGGGGCGGCTTTGACCGAGAGGCTGGGGGAGTCGGTCGAGGTCAAAAAGGATGCGCGCAACGGCAATCCGACCTCCTCCTCGCGCTATGAGATCCTTGTAGGACAGACCAACAGAGCCGAGTCGGTAAGCGTACTTGCAAATATCAAATATCACGATTATTCGGTAACGCTTGAGGGCAACAAGCTTGTGATCAACGCCTACACCGACGAGAAGATTACCGAGGCTGTGGAGTACGTCATCGGGCTGATCGGGAACAGCAAGGGCGAGGCGCTTGTGCTTACCCACGATGACCAGAAGACCCTTCGCGCGGAGTATCGTTTCGACACCGTCAAGATCGGTGAGTGTGACCTTGCGGGCTATTCGATCGTCATTCCGAGGATGTCAAGCACGCTGATCCAAAATGAGGCGGCGGCTTTTCAGCAAAGCGTCATTGAGGCGAGCGGACTGTATCTTCCCATCAAGGACGATACCTCCGACGAGACCGATAAGGAGATCATTGTCGGCAACACCCAAAGAGAACGCTCGCAGGCAATCAAGGCGAAAGATCTTGGGGAATACGGATTTTTGGTGAAGCTGGACGGTGACGGGCTGATCGTAAAGGCAAACGATTCGAATTTTACGCTCATGAAAACGCTCCGAAAGCTTTCGGCGGAAATTTGTGCGAGCGGCAAAATAGAGGAAAAGACCGGCACGCTTACCCTGAGCAGCAAGCCGCTCCTCACCTCGTTTATGTTTACCGACGTTCACAATGGCTTTGCGATGCTGGAGCCTACAAACAGCGTGGGGCATTATGTCATTCGTCAGAACGTCAAGCCGATGATCGACCATCTGCTCACCACGGTGGGAGCCGTTGACGTCGTGCAGGTGGGCGGTGACCTGATCTCCGACTATCCCCATTGGAATAAGTCGGGAAATTGGCCGTACAGCTACTTTGTAGCATACAGAAAGATTCTGGTTGACACCTTCAAGAGACTCTCCAAGGACGGAAAGGTCGGCTACATAGCAGGAAATCATGACTACGCGCAGGGTGAGCTTGCCACCGACGGACCCGGCAAGAACGGCTCCTACAATTCCCTTGATTTCTATTTCGGGGACGTAGGCATGAGACAGGATTGGGGCGAGCTTCCGCCGGAGGATATGTTTGTCAAGATCGGAGAGCATACGGGTGAGAAATATCTGCTTGCCTACTACTATGAGGTGAACGGCATCGGATTTGTCGGACTTTCTGCCGACCCAGACCATGAAGGGGTTTGGTCGGTTCAGGGAACCGGGTTTGACGAGGACTGTCTTGCGTGGCTTGACAAAAAGCTGGATGAGGTGGACCCCGATGGTAACAAGGTGATATTCGTTAACTGTCACTATCATCTGAGCAAAAGAACCAACATCAGCGCAAGTGGTAAAAACAGCTATGCCTCTGACCAAATAGCCAAGGCTGAGTTGACGCCTATCTTCCTCGGACATAAAAATCTGTTCCACCTTTACGGACACAGTGAGATGTGGTACAGCGACGTCACATCAAGATACGTCACCCATCACACCAAGTCAGGGAGCGCGATCGACATTACAGGTGAGGAAACAGAATCAACTCAGGTCATTCGGTATGAAAACCGAGACTTTGCAACGGTGTACGGCGGGCATTTCAGACCTGCCGGCTCGCATAACACTTGGTTCGAGTCTGACAGGATCTATGGCTACTCGGGATACAGCACGGCAGGACATACCAGCATCCTGACATCCTCTCCGCGCGTTGGGCAGGGGATGTATATCGAGGTTTTTGAGGACAGAATCGTCTTTACGATGAAGAACATCGGAGACATCGAGGGCTTTTCCACCAAGGATCTGATTACACCCTATACCGTGTATTTGTATAAATGAAAATAAAACCCAAAACGGTGGTGAATCAAATGCAAATCCGCATTTGATTCACCACCTATCTTTATTTTTCGGGCTCTGCCGTTACAAACTCGGTTTCGGGGTAACGCACGCGAAGAGACTTGTCAAAATGAAAGTCGCTGATCACGCAGTCCACCAGCGAAAGATCGCCAAGGATCACGCGTCCGTTTTGCGAGAGCTTCTCCCCGTCAACCAAATAAAACGTCCTTTTGGAGTTGCGGATCATGGTCTTGTGCATGCCCGAATAGATGTCTCCCGTGTATGCCATCTCGCCCTCGGGGCTGATGTATGCCGTGGAGAAAAAGCACTTGTCGGCTCGGTAGTGCATGGCGGTTTCAACGGTATCATTTCCCGCTAACATATAGGGCGGCTCGGCAATTTTTCCGCCAAGTACGATGACCTCTACGCCGTACTCGGAGAGAAATGCGGCGAGGGCAATGTTGTTTGTAATAATGGTGAGATCCTTCTTTTCCAAGAGATATTCTCCCATATATTGCGCGGTGGTACTGCCGTCCATAAACAGCGTGTCGCCGTCCTCCACGTATTCAGCCGCATATTTCGCAAGCCTTTTTTTGATGGGCTTGCTTTTTTCATAGCGAAAGTTCACGGGAACGGTTTGCGGAGTGACCGTCTCCACGCCCCCGTAGGTGCGTCGAAGCTCGCCCATTTGCTCCAGCATGTTCAGGTCACGGTTGACGGTGGCGGTGCTGTAATGCAGCTCATTTGTCAGATATTTGACGGTGAGATAGCCGTGCAGACGCAGAAGTGTGCGGATGTGATCCAAGCGTTCCTTTTGATACATGTTTGCTCCTTGAATTGAGAAAAGTTGAGAATTTCCGAATGATATGAACCCTACTTGAAATATTGTTGAGAAATTACTATAATTATAGCAATCAAAAAAACATTTGTCAAGAGGAGAAAGAGATATGCCATTGGTGACATCCAAAAAAATGCTGGAGGATGCACAAAGGGGCGGATACGCCGTTGGTGCCTTCAATGCCGAGAACATGGAGATGGCTTTGGCGATCGTGGAAGCCGCTTGTGAGATGCGCGCGCCCGTGATCATACAGACCACACCCTCCACTGCAAAATATGCAGGACTTGACCTGTATGCGGCAAACGTCCGTGCCATTGCCGCACGCTCTGATGTTCCGGTTGCCATGCATCTGGATCACGGTAACAGCTTCGAGCTTGCCGTTGGCGCAATGCATGCGGGGTATTCGTCGGTGATGATTGACGGCTCGCATGAGGCCTTTGAACAGAATATAGAGCTGACGCAATCGGTCGTTCGGGTTGCCGACTGCATGGGGATCCCCGTGGAGGCGGAGCTTGGCTCGGTGGGTGGCAAGGAGGACGATCTTGAGGCACAAAACGCTTACACCATGCCCCGAGAGGC
>JAZOPW010000187.1:0-2011 GCA_045655785.1 Eubacteriales bacterium | reverse complement strand
CCGTGAAAAGTAACAACCGTCTTTTCAAAACAGCATTCCTCCCAACCATGTAAAGAGTGCGGTCAAGGGAACGGCAACAGCCGCGAGCAAAAGTCCGAGCTTTGCCCAACTGACGGGAAGCTCACCGTAGACCTTCCCCGTATGTCCGTTCATCGCGTATGTATAGCTTTTCCCGTCTCCCGAACGGTAGGTCAGGATCCAGATCGGCATCAGCGAATACTCCCAATGGCTTTTTTGGATCTGCACCTCCATATTGTTCACCGAGACCGTGTTGTAGCCGTGTACGGTTCCGCGCAGGAGCTGCTCGGCATACTTGTTCATTCTACCGCGCACCTCGTCGGTCAGAGTCGCACGCTCAATATCGCGCTTCTTTGCCAAAAAGCCCGAAAGATACGGCATGGAGAACTCCTGCAGAGCCTCGGACGGATACGGCAGAATCCCCTCCAGCATCTTTTTATCCGCCTCGGAATATGCCGAGGTGGTAATGTCTTCAAAATGGATGTCACCGCGACGGTGGATCTTGAAATTCGACGTCTCGGTATATTCGACGTTTCCGCGCCGCCAAACGCGCAAACGGGTTGCATGCGCCTGCATGCTGGAATCGGTATCGGCGTCGGTGATCCAGAAGGGATAGTAGACCCCCTTGATCTTTTCGACCTGTGAGGACGCGAAAAAGGCTCTCGGAACGAACCATTTGCGTTTGGCAAATTCCAAAAATTTCTTTTCTGCCGCCGCCTTGTCGTACTTGAACGGCACAATGCGTTGCGGACGCATCTCCCCCGAAAGTCTGCCCACCAGAACCACGGGATTGTGGCAATAGTAGCAAAAATCCGCCGCGGTCGTATCGTCTGCAACCACGCGCGCACCGCAGGAGGGACACTCATATTCCTGCATATGCTCGTTGTATTCGCGTTCGGCACTTTCACGCTCGTGCAGATCCTCCTCGGGATTTGCCGCCTTCGCTTCTTCCTCTGTAAACTCGGAAAGACAGAATTCGCAACAGAATTTCTGCTTTTCCGCATCGAACGCCAAGCCCGCACCGCAGTTTGGGCATTGATAAGTAAGGGTAGTTGTTTCCATAATCAAAACCTTTCAAAAAAGGATTGGATAATTCTTCGCGCGTATCAGATCTCAACGGTCATGCCGTCATAGGCAACCGTCATGCCATACGCGGCAGCCTCCTCGGATAATTCCTCATGCGTCCGCTCGACCAAATGTCCGATATGACTCAACATAAACACCGTCTTTTCGTCGGCATTTCGGTTGTTGCGCAGAGCCTCTGCCGTCTCAATACACCAATCGAGATCCATATGGTTCGGCGTGATCTGCTCCCCACGCTTGAGCGTGCAATCCAACGAGACAAAGTCAAATCGGATCCCGCTCTCCTTCAGAAACTCAAGCACCTCGGGATAGAGCTTGCCCGTATCGTGCGCCCAAAGTATGCTCTTCCCATCCTTCTGTATCACGTAATTCAACGCGCCGATCTCGCCTCCGTGTCTTGCCTTCAGCGGGATCACGCGGTATCCCGACAGAACAGCCTCGCGATAGGGCTCCAAAAACGCGGTTTCGACCAAAACCTCGTTATGATTGCAAATGCTTTTGCCTGTGCGGAATGCCTCGGCACGTGCTTTCAGGGAGTTGCAGAAGTTACGCCCCGATTGCTCGCTGAAGCAAAACTTGATCGGCTCGGTCATTCCGACCGCGCGGCTCAAAATGTCGGCAGGCAGAAAATGGTCATAGTGCGCGTGCGTGATCAAAACCGTTTTCAACGCGCGCATATCAAGTCCGCCGTAAATCGTATGCAAGAAGGTATCAACGGGATAGTCAATGCCAAGCACGCCGTCGATCACCGCCTGGGAGCGTGTGCGGACATTCTTTCCGCCCTCTCGTCTTGCCTGCTCGCATACACGGCAGGAGCAAAAGATCTCCGGGATCCCCGCCCCCGCACTTGTTCCGTAGTATTTGATTTTCATAATCCGTACTCTCGTTTCTGTAGATTTGGAATCGATCC
>JAZOPW010000186.1:0-10494 GCA_045655785.1 Eubacteriales bacterium | reverse complement strand
GGAGATACTGTTGCTGACAAGCTCCTCTGTGAGCATATGTCCGCTGACGGTATCGGCGGATACCTCTAAAAACGCGCAATTCTTGATTCCGAGAGACCCCGACGAGGAGTGAAAAACAAACGACGCCGCAAAAAGATCGGTGGCAACAACGTCGGCAGACTCGGTCTCGACGTTGATCTCGGTCAGTCCCTCAAAAAAGCTTTCGGGGATCCGCAAGGTCAATTTTTTCTCACTATTGCTACCCCCGAGTCCAAAGAACCACGAGGATTTGCGGTACTTGATCAACAGCGTTCCGTTCTCGTCCACCCTCCAACGAAGCCTTTCCGATTCGGCAAGTGCGTCGGCAGAAAATTCCGTCAAGGAAATAAAGGAGTCCTGACAGGCAACCAGCTCCACGTCTCCCTCCACCCAATCGAGGTCGATTCGTGTAACCCCTTTGCTCGGAATTGTACCGTCCCCGATCTCATATCCGTTCTCATCATAGCGATAGTCATTCCAGCCAAAGGTCCATTTTCCATCGGCTATAAGTGCGTTGAGAACACCTACGACCACAGCCCCTATCAGCAGTACACCAACCGCTATCACCACGGCAAGCGTCACTTTTTTGAATCTGTTTTCCATATTGCTTTGCTCCTTCCTTTATCGAAAACGCTCCAGCTTATTTGCCGTGAACACATTTTCAAGCGTATAAAGCAACAGTACACGGTCAGCGGCATATTCCTTCGCACTTGCTGTGACGTCGGTAAAATCATTGCGAACCGATGAAAGATTCAACAGAACCAGATCAAAATGCTGTGCCAAAAAAGGAGCGATTGCATTCGCAAAGCTATCCTTGAGGATCAAAAGAGTAGGACGCTCGGTCTCCCCCTTTTTGGTGATGGTTACCACGTCGTGCGTTCCATCGAGAAATGCCGAATATTGATCCTTGAGCGAGAGATAGCGCGTGCTGTAAAAGCCGTCCAGCTCCTTGCCGTCCGCCGTGACGCAAAAATCATCCTCATTGCCAAGATACCAGAACTCCATGCTGTCGGGAGCCACGTATTTCATACCGCCCGCGCTCCATGCCGTGCCGTAAAAGGAATCCGAAACGGTCTGTCGGTCAAATGCCTCGATCGGAATGATCTCGTCCCCCATCCCCCATGAGCGCAGAAGCTCCGCATAGGCATAATATGCCCCAAGCGTTGTCCAATGGTGGTCGGTCTTGTAATAGACGTATTCTCCGCTGTCATATTTTTCGCGAAAGAGCGGAACCGAATTGATGGCATGGGTGTCGGGCTCCAAGGACGCATAAAATGTCTCCAGCAGGGCGTCGCTTGCCTCGGTGGGATAATCGAACGCGCTTGCGGCCACATCGATCGTCCGTCCCGTAAGAAAAGAGGTAAACGGAAGATCAAGCGTTGCGGATACACGATCAAGACCATCTGCCGCCGCTTGAAGCTTGGCGGGGTCAAAGCTGTCGATCTCCACCGTCACGGTAGTGCCGTCTGCGCGCTTGACAGCAAACAGACGCCGCGCAAGCTGACCGTTCTTCCCCAACAGTATGCCGTTATTCTCGCCCTTTCCAAGAGCCACCTCGGTCACGCCCTTCAGTCCGACCAATGTGTCGCGCATGGGAAACTGATCGGCAAAATAATCGTTGATCTCGTCACCATAGCTACCGTCTGCAAGCTTTTCCCACGAAAAGGCGGGCAAGGTACGCAGACTACGGTTTTCCTGCTCGGAAAAGGAATGGTCGGGAAGAATAAAAAACGCAATTGCAAAGCCGAAGAGCAGCACCGCAAAGACACAGGTTGTGATAATATTCAATTTTTTCATGAGCTTCACCCCCTGTTAAAATTGCGTATACGCAAACGGACTAAAGGTGGAATCCACCATATATGCCGTACAAATGATCAGCGAAAGTGCGCAGAGGATCGGCACCAAAACAGCCGTGCGCGGATGCTTGCTACAAAGCCTTTCCCAGAGCATTTTGGGCAAGGGCGTCGCACCGATCACCGCAATCAGGAGCAGAGGCACAAGGCGCAACAGTTGATACGCCGCAACATTTCCGATCAAGCTCTCGGTGCCAATGCCAAACATCGCCCCAAAGCAGGCAAGTCCTGCCGCGGCGTCGGAAAAGGAAAAGATCAAAAAGCCTACCGTTACCAACAGCATGGCGTACAGATGTCGCACAAATGACGGAAGCTTTTCCAACACGCGCAACAAAAACGCCTTTTCTATGATCAGAATCACGCAAAAATACGCGCCCCACAACACAAAGTTCCAATTCGCACCGTGCCAAAAGCCCGTCAAAAGCCACACGACCGCGAGATTGAAATAGGTTCTTCCCTTTCCGCGCCGATTGCCGCCAAGCGGAATATAGACGTACTCGCGAAACCACGTGGACAGCGAAATATGCCAACGGCGCCAGAATTCGGTGATGCTTTTGGAAATATAGGGATAATTGAAGTTTTCGGGGAAATGAAAGCCGAACATTTTGCCAAGTCCGATCGCCATATCCGAATATCCCGAAAAATCGTAATAAAGATGCAACGTGTAAAGAATCACGGTGAGCCAGGCACCAAGCGTAGTGTTTCCAAACTCCGCCATACTTTTAAAATATTCATGTCCTGCCGCCAGCATATCGCCGATCAGAATCTTTTTGGCAAGACCGCAGCAGAAGCGTGCCACGCCTGCCGAGAAATCGTCTATGCTCTCACGGCGTCCCGAAAGCTGCTCGTCCACATCACGGTACCGCACGATCGGACCCGCGATCAGCTGCGGAAACAGTGTGACGTAGGTTCCAAAGGAAATATAATTTTTCTGCAATTTACAATCCCGACGGTAGAGGTCGATCGTATAGGACATGATCTGAAAGGTATAGAAGGAGATGCCGATCGGAAGCTCGAGCTGTTCGATCACGGGAATATGGATAAACGGCAGGAGCGAAAGGTTGGTTGCAAAAAAATTATAGTACTTAAAGAAAAACAAAAACGAAAGATTGATCACAAGCGAGAGGATCATTGCCCTCCTGGCGCGCCTCGGATGGCTTTCGCGGTATTTTTCAACAAGGAATCCAAATGCGTATGCCGTGGTGATCGAAAGCACCATGAGGATCAGATATACGGGCTCTCCCCAGCCGTAAAAAACAAGGCTGAGAACAAACAGCACGATATTGCGCCAGCCCCGCGGCACTATATAGTAACACAACAGCGTCAGCGGCAGATAGGCAAATAAAAAAATCAGCGAAGAAAAGACCATGTTTCATTCCTTTTCCTTATCAAATTCTCTTTATATTATACAGTATCTGCATTTTTTTGTCAATGAATTCCGTGTAAATATCAATTTGAAAGATTTTCGAATCGGCTATGCAAAGGTGGGAAGACACAAACAGGGATACCTTGGATGCTTTTTTGGTTCGATGTTTGTTATAATTATAGCACAAGCCAAAATCAAACGCAATATTTGTTTGCAACATGGAAAATTAAACAAATAATCAAACAAAAGAAGGAGGAGAATATGAGGTTAAAGGAAAGACAGCTTACCATTATGGAAAAGCTGAATCGTCACAAGCAAATCAAGGTCACATCCCTTGCCAAAGAACTGTATGTGAGTGAAATGACGATCCGCCGTGATCTTGCAATGATGGAAGCAGAGGGCTTTCTGACTCGCTTTCACGGCGGGGCTGTACAGATTGAAAATTCCCTGCAATATCCTACAAAGGTCAGAATGTCTGTACAAGGTCCCGAGAAAAAACTCCTTGCATTGCAGGCAAAAAAGCATTTACAGGATGGACAGGTCATCTTTTTCAACAGCTCCTCTACCTGTGCCTATATGATCCCTTATCTGAAAAAGCACAAAGACATCACAGTCGTTACCAATTCGACGTACCTGCTCTCTCTCCTCGCGGCTCAAAGGATTCCCTGTCTGATAACAGGCGGTTCATACCGTTTGATAGAGGATTGTCTGGTTGGCAGGTATGCCGAGGACTTTTTGCGCAATATCAACACCGACGTTGTCTTTCTCTCCTGTGAGGGGCTGTCCGACGAGGGAATGCTGACCGAAAGTGATCCCGAACTTGCGGCAATCTCTAAGATCGCACTACAAAATACGAAAAAAAGGGGCGTCCTGATGGATAAAAGTAAGCTTGGAAAAACCCATACCTACAATGTCTGCCATAAGGATCAACTGCATGAATTGATTCTTGCATAAGATGCTTTTATTGACTTTTTGAGACAGAGTCATAACCACCGGCCGTGCCGGTGGCTTGCACGAGCCCCCGTGGGGCATGTCACAGGCTGAGCCTTAAGGCTCGTCGAAAAGTCTGCCAACCGCACGACTTTCACAGGCATGCCCCTAAAGGGGCTCTATTTATTTGCCTCCTTTTACTGGCTCACCCGTAAACGGGTCAACAAACTCTTTTATACTCAATTGATCGTCTTCATAGTCTTGCTGCAATTGATTCCGTATGTACTGCTCAATTGCCTTTTTATTACGTCCTACTGTATCTACATAATATCCTCTACACCAGAAATGCCGATTCCCATACTTGTATTTCAAATTGGCATACTTCTCAAATATCATTAAACTACTTTTTCCCTTAAGATATCCCATAATTTGTGATACGCTATATTTGGGTGGTATTGATACGAGCATATGGATATGATCTTTACATGCTTCTGCTTCTATGATTTCTATTCCTTTATACTCGCAGAGTTTTCTTAACATCATCCCTATGTCCGATTTTATCTTTCCGTACATAATTTGTCGACGATATTTTGGTGCAAATACAATATGGTACTTGCAATTCCATTGCGTATGTGCTAAACTATCTGTGTCAAGTTTCATGACTTGATCCTCCTTTGATGTTTTTATTGTTTGGTTGGCAGACCATCTTTATTATACATCAAAGGAGGTACTTTTCCTACTCATAGCTAAAGCTTTTTGGAACCACCAGCACTGCTGGTGGTTTTCGTTATACAAAAAAGCTGTTGCAAGCACAGCCTGCAACAGCTTTAAAATTTTACACATCAAATTCATCAACCGTTTTGGTGATGATATGCGGACACTTGTTTTCAATGGTGTATCCGTGCTCGGTCGGCTTTGCCCAACGTACGGCATTGGTAATGATCTTTCTGACGTAAGGATTGTAGAAAGAACGGCAGGTCTCATGACCGGGCTGGAAATAGAAGACCTTACCCGCTCCGCGGTGGAAGCACGCGCCCGCACGCATGATGTGTCCATCCTCAAACCATGCACCAAAAACAAGTGCGTCGGGCTGGGGAATGTAGAAGGGCTCGCTGTAAAGCTCCTCGGATTCAAGCAGAAAATGATCGGGAATGCCTGCAGCGATCTCATGGGAGGGCATCAGCGTCCACATGATCTCCTTTTGGTTTCTGCCCCAGGACAGGTTTCCGTTGGTTCCGATAATTGCGCGGAAGGGCTTGGAGTGATGTCCCGAATGCAATGCAATAAAGCCCATTTTACCAAGATAAACGCGCTCTTGAATCTTTTTGACCAACTCATCGTCGACTTCCTTATGTGCCATATGTCCCCACCAAAGCAGAACATCGGTCTTTTCCAACACCTCATCCGGCAGACCCTGCTCCGGGTCATCCAGAGCGGCAAGCGTGACCTCCATATCGTCATTTTCATCAAGAAAGCTCTTGATCACGGCATGAAGACCATCCGGATAAATGGCTTTTACCTCTTCTTTCGTCTTTTCATGACGAAATTCGTTCCATACTACAACATTGATCTTACTCATGGTTCTATCCTCCGTAAAATAAATGTAAAATTACTGTAACCATTATAGCAAAACCGATCAAGATATGATATAATTTATTTGTCCGAAAATATCGGATTTTTGTCATCGTAATTTTTTCAAAGAAAGGAGTCATCTCTCTTTCATGCAAATCTCAACGACACAACAGCCATTTAAAGAAAAGGTATGTGTACGCAATGGCGTAGAAAGTCCGATTCAATGTCTGCTCTGCGTACCGCCCCGAAGTACAAAGCAGGCAATCCGCAGAGCGCCTCATTATCACGAATATATTGAATTTTTGATTGGAAAAAAGGCCTGCAGGATCGAGGCATGGATCGGCGGACAACCGCTGACTCTGGGCGAGGGTGACCTTCTGATCATCAATCCCGACGTTCCGCACACCTTTGACCATCCAAACCAAAAAGGCGATTATATCTGCGTCAAGGTACTGCCGAAAATGATCTATTTCTCGGAAAATCCAATGTATGACAGCAAATACGTACTTCCCTTTTTGCAAAACAACCTGCTTCCCTATCAGTTTTTCGGTCGGAGTGAATTGAAGGACAGCGGCATTCCCAAAATCATGCAAGAAATGCTTGATTGCTGGAATGAGGGGGCTTACGGCTATGAGATCACGATCAAAAGTATGTTCTTGCAGGTCTTTTTTCGGATCATTCGCTACAACCACGAAAATAACCGCACACCATTTGCCGTATCCTCGGATATTTCCTATGAAAACGTAAGGCTGATACAAAAATCTGTGTCATTCATCAATGAGCATTTTGCCGACATCACCGAAAGCAATGCGGCGGAAAACGTAAACATGAGCTATTCCTATTACTCCAAGCTTTTTCGGCGTGTAGTGGGGATCAATTTTCACGAATATCTGACCACCGTGCGAATCAACGCCGCCGAACGCATGCTGCTTTCCAGCGAGCTTTCGGTAACCGAAATCGCGTATGCCGTAGGATTTGCCACCAGCAGCCATTTCATTGAAACCTTCCGCAGGATCAAAAAAACCACACCCAAGCAATACCGCATGAATTGGAGTAAATAATCGGCTTCAACCGACGAAAGTCATTTGTTTTATCAGTAAAGGCAGAAACCTGTTCAACAAAACGGTTTCTGCCTTTTTGAATTCATTATTTGATCTCCACAACGGTTACGCCGCCGTCGCCCTCTCCGAATGCTCCCAAGCGGAAGGATGCAACACGTCGATCGGTCTTCAGCCGTTGCCACAGAGCATTTTTCAATGCCCCCGTGCCTTTTCCGTGGATCAGACGCACGTGTCCAAAATTGGCAAGCACCGCCTCATCCAGATATTTATCAACGGCAAGCCATGCCTCATCGCCCAAAAGACCGCGCAGATCGATCTCGTCACGGAAATCGCGATTGACCTTTGCGTGATAGTCGGAAGCCGGCTTTTTGGCTTTTCCACTGATGAATTGTGGCTTCTCCTCGATCAGCTGCAGATTGGAAAGCTTGGTACGGGTCTTGAGGATTCCTGCCTGCACCAAAACCATACCGTTCTTATCGGGCGTATCGAGCAAAATGCCTTCCTTATCGATGTTGACGATATAGACCTTGTCACCCTTCTTCAGGTCACGCGGCAGAACGTATTTTTCGTTCTTCTTTTCCTCCACGGGATTGACCTTGTCATCGTTCTCGCGAATGGCAAGACGTACCGCGCGGCGTGCCTTGTCCAGCTCTTCGGTGAGTCTGCCCGCCTCCTCCGCCTTCTTGGCTTTTTCAAGCTGTGCGAAAATGAAGTCACTCGACGCCTTGGCACTCTCCAGCATCTGCAACGCCTTTTTACGGTTTTGCTCGATCTCGCGCTCCACCTCAAAGAATCGGGTTTTGATCTGTTTTTCGGCATCCAGCTTCATTTTTTCATATTCCGCCTTGAGTCTCGCCGCCTCCTCGCGGTTGCGGTCGGCTTCCAATCGCGTTGCCTCCAGCTGCTCGATGACCTCCTCGAAGCGCTGATGCTCTCGGTTCACGTGCTGCTTGGCAAGCGCGATGATCGATTCGGGAAGTCCAAGCTTTGCGGAAATGGCAAACGCATTGGATTTACCCGGTGTACCGATCATCAAACGGTAGGTCGGCTTCAAGGTTGTTACATCAAACTCACAGGATGCGTTTTGCACGCCCGGTGTATCCAAGGCAAAGGTTTTCAGCTCGGTATAGTGGGTGGTCGCCGCGCACATCGCGCCTGCCGCACGAACCGATTCGATGACGGCAACGGCAAGAGCCGCGCCCTCTACGGGGTCTGTTCCCGCACCCAATTCATCAAATAAGCAGAGAGAACGCGAATCCACCTCGTTCATGATGTGAACAATATTGACCATGTGCGAGGAGAAGGTTGAGAGCGATTGCTCGATGCTCTGCTCGTCTCCCAGATCCACCAATACGCGATCAAACATACAGATCGAGGATTCGGGATCTACGGGGATATGCAAGCCCGCCTGTGTCATCAGGGCAAAGAGTCCCATGGTTTTCAGCGTGACTGTTTTACCGCCCGTATTCGGTCCCGTAATGATCAGAGTATCGTAGCCGTCACCAAGCTTGATATTGGTTGGCACGACCTGATACGGATCGATCAGAGGGTGTCTTGCGCGGCGCAAATCCAGGGAACGGTCGCCTGCGATCTTGGGCTCACACGCCTTCATGCGCGAGGAAAGCTCTGCACAGGCAAACGAGAACGCCAGCTCGGTGATGTTCAAATAATTGAGACGCAGAGATTCCGCGGCGGCGCTGACGTCGGCAGACAGCGAAAACAGGATCTTTTCGATCTCATGCTCCTCGCGTGATTGCAGCATACGAAGCTCGTTATTTGCATCCACGATCGCCATCGGCTCCACAAAGATCGTAGCCCCCGAGGACGATGTGTCATGGATCAGACCCTTTATCTCGTTTTTGCACTCGGCTTTTACGGGAATGACGTATCGTCCGTTTCGCATCGTCACCAGATTTTCCTGCAGGATCTTGGAATAGGAGCCGTTGATATAGTGCTGCAGGGTCTCCTTGATGCGATTGTTTGCTTCTCGGATCTTACGGCGGATCTCGGCAAGCTCGCGGCTCGCTTCATCGGCGATCATATCCTCCGAAAGGATCGATCGTGTAATGCGCTCCTCTAAGAATCGGTTCGGCAGGAGCCGCTCAAAGATCTCGTCAAGCGAGGTCTCAAAGGGCTTGTTATTCTTGAGATAATCGACCAGCACGCGTGCAGAATGCAAAACGCGTCCGATTTCCAACAGCTCTCTTGTGGAGAGCATTGCCCCCTTGGCGGCGCGCTCACAGGCGGCGGAAACGTCCTTGACCGTTCCGAACGGAGGCATTCCCTTGACGTCGCACAGGCGGCGCGCGTCGGTGGTACGGTGAAGCCGACGCAGGACGGTAGTAATCTCCTCCGACGGCATCAGGCACAATGCCATCGACCTTGCCCCCTCGGTGGGCGCACAGTCGGCAAGCATAGCGCATATTTTATCAAATTCAAGAGTCGTTAATGTTTTGTCGGTAAAGCTCATGTTTTGGTTCCTTTTGCGCTTTGGCGCATGGTATGGTAAAAATTCAACGAATCAAATCCGCGTCCCAAGTGGGAAAGCAGATAGGTTTCGGTACAGGTCGCAAACAGGTGCAGATCCTCTTGTTCCTTCAAATCGAAGGAAAAGATCCGCTCCAGCGGCGCGTGTGCAACATAGCAGAGCGCGGCATGGGCGGCGGGGGGCAACGGACACAGAACCTCTGCCTCGCGGATCTCATCATAAGCGGTTGGCGTTCGCGGTGCGCGTCCGCGCTTTTCAAGACATTCGGCGCATAGGATCGCTCCGTTCATCACATCCAGATAAAAGGGATCAGCAGTTTCACATCCGCAGAATGCGCAGGACTCCAATTCGGGGGCATAGCCCGATATGACGGCGGCACGCATTTCAAAAGCCGCCTTCACAAGCTCCTGCGGATACAGATCCTTGCTGATGGCATACAGCGAATTGAGTAACAGCCGCAGCATCTCGCCTGCCTTCTCGCCCTCATCGGTCAGCTCACAAGTCAGATCGCAAAGATACGCCGCAAGATTGAGACGGTCAATATCCATGCTGATCGCATAAAAAGCCTGAATGGGAGAGCCGCCCTTGAGAATATTGAAGTCTCCGCGACGGTAGAATTCAAAATTGCCGTAGGTATAAAGCTGACTGATTGCTCTTTGCTCACCCCTCATCGATCGGCTACCCTTGGAGAGGATCGTGATCCTTCCCCGCTCGGCAGTAAGGACAGACAGATAACGGTCGTGGTCTCCCATGTCGCGCGCACGCACCACAACTCCGTCGATCGCCTCGTGTACCACGAAAAACCACTCCCTCCGTTCTGTTTTGCGCCTCGGTATATCCGACCTTATTCCTCGGTGTATCCGAAGTTCAGAATTCCGCGTTGGCTGTCACGCCAATTTTCCTTGACCTTGACCCAAAGATTCAGATAGACCTTTTTGTCCAGCATGTTTTCCATATCCTCGCGCGCATAGCTTCCGATGCGCTTGAGGGTCTCGCCGTTTTTGCCCACAAGGATCCCCTTGTGAGATGCTTTTTCGCAGAAGATCTCGGCACGGATGCGCACAAGCCCCTCTTCCTCGACGTATTCCTCGATGACGACCGCTACGCCGTGCGGGATCTCCTTATCGACGGTGCGCAGGATCTTCTCTCGGATGATCTCTGCGGCAAGCTGACGCTGAGGCTGATCGGTGATCATGTCCTCCTCGT
>JAZOPW010000185.1:0-2501 GCA_045655785.1 Eubacteriales bacterium | reverse complement strand
CTTCGCCCAACAGCATGGCGGTACGACTATCCTGCTCTCGCATTTCGTTTTCCTCTCTGATTTTGAAATTCCAATGAATTCAGTATAACAGAAAATCATCTTTTTTGCAAGAGCTTCTTTACAAATCGGAGGATAAGTTGTATAATATAGTATGATAACAATCCCGAAAGGTAAAGCTCATGAAAAGAACCGAATCGAATGAATTGATGGAAACCTGCATTTCCTCCAAGCTGATCTACGACGGAAAGGTCGTGCATCTGTACGTGGACCGTGTTTCTCTTCCAAACGGTGCCGAGTCGGTACGCGAATACGTCCGCCACATTGGTGCGGTCGCTGTACTGCCTCTGACCGATGAGGGCGAGGTCATCTGTGTGCGTCAATACCGCTACGCGCACGGCTGTGTGTTAACCGAAATCCCCGCAGGAAAGCTGGACAGCGCAGACGAGGATCACGTCGGTGCCGCATTGCGCGAATTGCGCGAGGAAACCGGTGCACATTGCCAAAAGCTGACCTACCTTGGTCTGTTCCGCTCGACCCCGGCAATCCTGAATGAAAAGATCGACCTCTATCTTGCCGAAGGACTCACCTTTGGCGAAACCGACCTCGACGAGGATGAATTTCTGGACGTGGTTCGCATTCCCCTGTCAGAGCTGGTCGATCAGGTGCTTGCGGGCGAGATCACCGACGGAAAAACACAGGTTGCGATCCTACAGACCAACGAAATTCTGCGCCGTCGCCAAGAAAACGCCGAAAGGAGAACTTCAAATTGACAAAACGTAACGTAATGATCACGATTTCCACCTCGCGAGTCGAAATCGCAGAGGAGCTGTTTGACGAGGAGTCCGACCGTATCCCCTCCCCCTTTGAAAGTTTGCTGACCGAAATGCCCGAGCCGACCGATCTGCTTGTGGAGGGACGTCTGGTTACCACACCGAAACGCGTGGAGCTGTTATATGAAGAAAGTGAACTGACGGGAATGGAGGGCTCCGTGACCTCGATCGGCTTTGATCGGGATCAACCGGGACTGATCTCCATGATCCGCACGGGCCGTGTGGAGACTGCATTGGTGTTCGAGCAGGGCAAGCGGCACTTCAGCGTCTATGACACCCCGCTCTCGAGCTTTCAGGTCTGCGTACATACCCTGCGTGTAGAAAACGATCTGCTCAAAAGCGGCAAGCTTTATCTTGACTATCTCGTAGAGATCCACGGCGCGCAAGCCGAGCATTGCCGTATGACGGTCACCGCCACGCCGTCCGACGATCTTGGCGAGCTCCTTCGCAAAAGCATGCAATAAAAGCCCGAAAAAAGCAAAAAAGAAGCTCCTTCACAGGTGTCACAGCGACACTCTGCGAAAGAGCTTTTCTTTTACGTGGGAATCAAATCAACCCATCCAACTGTAAAACTGCTTGCGGCGCTTTGCCTGCTTTGCGTATTTTGCATTGGAGGAAAGTGCGGCTACCGCGATGCATGCGGCGGTAATCGGAACCGCTACCACAGCGATCGCCTTTACCTTTTGCATATCCACCTTGACAGGCTGTCCGTCCTTTGAAGCCTGCGTTTTTGCAACCGCTCTGCAATCAACCGATTGGGGAATTTGAATCATCACAACAGAATCGACCTGTCCGAAGCCGTCATGGTGCTCTTCAACTGCACAGTCCGAATTCTCATCCTGAAGCTTTTGCTGCTTTCTTTCCCGTGCTTCCCATACACAGCTCAGAAAATATACATACAACGCAACCAACGTAAATACAAGCGCCAGCCCAACGGCAATGGCAATGTATTCCCATTCAAACTTCAAGCCCTTGACAGCGGGAATCAAAAGAATACCGTACGTGCCACATCCCAATGCACATAGCAACAGTCCAATACCAAATATCAGCTTGGCATCGTTGCGATATCTAACCGATTTCAACATCAAAAAACCTCCAAACGCGATCCTTTAAGATCAGATCAACCCAACCAGTTGAAGAACTCTTTGCGAACAGCGGCGGATCTCTTTGCGGCTGCATTCTTCTTTTGTGCCGAAGAAATCGCAGCGGCAGTCACCACAGCGGTACAAATCGCCGCAACGGGAATGATCTTATGTACGTTGTTTTTCACCTTTTCGGGAACCTCGGGCATTTTCACCTTGCCAAACAGGGCTCTCTTCGGCTTTGCGTTCTGCATATCCTGCTCTGTTTCGATGGAATATGCCTCGCTGACAGCGTTCAGGCGAGCGAGTGCCAAAAGCTCTGCTCTTTCCTGCTCTGCAAGCTGACGCTCCTTTTCCAAACGGTCTGCTTCTACCTCATCGGCATAACGCTTGTAGTTGTTTGCCGAAGCACCGACAATAACCGCGATCACAACAAACACCACAGCGGCACCGCCCGTGATGATCAAAGAGAGCGGCTCAAAGGGAAGATTCATCGTTTCAACCTGTGTCAGGATCAGATATACCAAGGATCCTACCAGGCAAGCAAACACACCGACAAAGCCGATCATTCTCGTGATCAGGCTCAGGC
>JAZOPW010000184.1:0-5531 GCA_045655785.1 Eubacteriales bacterium | reverse complement strand
CATGCGGTCTGGCTCCCGTTTTGACAGTAAACGGCGAGGTTTACGGCAGATTGACCGTTGACGATGTGGATTCTATTCTTGCAAAATACAAATAATTCCACTTTACATCTGAAAGGGCAGGAACAAAGGTCGTATGAAGATCCGTGAGATAAAAGAATTGCTGGATGCGGAAATCGTCTGTGGAGACGATGCGCTTGACCGAGAGGTCTATTCCGCATGCGGAAGTGATATGATGAGCGATGTGCTCGCTTATGTAAAGGACCAGGCGGTTTTGTTAACCGGATTGGTCAATCCCCAGGTCGTTCGAACGGCTGAAATGATGGATATGGTTTGTATCGTGTTCGTTCGTTCCAAATGCCCAACCGAGGAAATGATCGAGCTTGCGCGCGAGAGCCGCATGGTTCTTTTGAAAACTCGGAAAAGAATGTATGAGGCCTGCGGAAAGCTGTATGCTTCCGGCTTGGTCGGAAATGGGGTAGCAAAATGAATGAGGCGGTAAAACTTCATTTTCTTGTTGACGGTGATGATTTTACTTCCGCGGGGCAAGCCTCGGTTCAGGTCAAAAAGAGCCTGCGCCAGCTTGGGATTTCTCCCGAGATCATTCGAAAGGTTTCTATCGCTATGTACGAGGGTGAGATCAATATGGTCATTCACGCGGGCGGCGGAGAGGCTGACGTTTTGATCTATGAGGATCGGATCGAGATCGACCTTGTCGACCACGGCCCCGGAATCGCAAATATTGAGCTTGCCATGCAGGAAGGATTTTCTACCGCTCCCGACAATATTCGTTCTCTTGGCTTCGGTGCCGGTATGGGATTGCCGAATATGAAACGGTATACCGATTCTATGCAGATCGAATCCGAGCTCGGAAAAGGAACCCGAATTTTGATGAAGGTGAATTTGTGATTCTGTTTGAAACCCGAAAACAGATCATCGGAAAGGAGCCATAGTCTAAAATGAATACATACGAGCATTCGGTGTCACTTGACATTGAAAGATGCACGGGATGTACAATGTGCTTGAAGCATTGTCCAACCGAGGCAATACGGATCCATGACGGCCATGCACAGATCGATCCGAACCGATGTATCGACTGTGGAATATGTATCCGAAATTGTACGAACAAAGCAAAAAAGGCAACATACAGCAAGCTGGATGCCGTAATGAAGTACAAATGGAAGGTGGCTTTGCCGGCACCTACTCTTTACGGTCAGTTTGAAGAGCTTGAGGACGTTGATTACGTCCTGCAAGGATTATTGGATATCGGATTTGATGATGTAGTCGAGGTCGCACAGGCTGCAGAGCTTGTTTCGGCGTACACAAGACTGTATCTGAAGACCGAGGGGATCGTCAAGCCTGTTATCAGCTCGGCGTGTCCTGTGATACTGAGATTGATCTCCCTGCGATATCCGACATTGCGTGAGCATATCATGCAATTGCTTCCTCCTATGGAGATCGCGGCAACCATGGCGCGCGAGAAAGCAAGGAGGGAACACCCGGAATTGACAGACGATGATATTTGTATTTGCTTTATTTCTCCGTGTCCTGCAAAGGTCACATATATCCGAAACGGATTTGGAGAATACAAAAGCCAGATCAATGAGGTCGTGTCTGTCAATGACGTATATTTCAGCCTGCTCAATGTGATGAGGAGAGGATCTGTTCCGAATGCACTTTCCAAATCGGGAATGATCGGCATCAGTTGGGCAACCTCCGGAGGCGAATCCTCTGCTATTTTCAATGATAAATATCTTGCGGCGGACGGCATTGAGAATGTCATCCGTGTGCTGGATCAGCTGGATAACGGAAACATTTCCACGCTGGAATTTATCGAATTGAACGCGTGTCCCGGCGGATGCGTGGGCGGTGTGATGGCGCTTGAAAATCCGTTTGTGGCAAAAGCAAGATTGCAAACGCTGAGGCGTTATCTGCCTGTTTCACAAACCTTTTTGAGCGGAGAGGACAGGGAATATATTCCCGAGCATTATTTCTTTGACTCATTGCCGACTTATCGACCGATCCAACGGTTGAGCGAAAATTTCGGTGAATCACTTCGAATGATGTCCGATATTCAAAAGCTGAGAGCCGAGCTTCCCGGTATCGATTGCGGTGCCTGCGGTGCTCCGACCTGCCGTGCTTTTGCGGAGGACGTGATTCGCGGAAACGCGCAAAGAAATGGCTGTGTGGTTGAAAAAAGCAAAAAAATGGACGAGCAAGCCCAAAAAAATCAGGAGGATCATCATGACTGTAAGTGAAATGGCAAAGGCGTTGTCCTTGACACCTATATCTGCGGTTGAGGATGATCGGGCGTTTTCGGGTGTTTACATCGGAGATCTGCTCAGCTGGGTGATGGGGCGTGCGAAAAGCGGAAACGTTTGGATCACGATCATGTCCAACATCAATATTGTTGCGGTGGCGTCTCTGACGGACGTTGCGTGTATTGTTCTTGCCGAGGGCGTGACATTGGAGGACAATGTCAAGGCTACGGCAGAGCAAAAGGGGGTCAACGTCTATACCTCGGAGAAAACCGCGTATGAGCTTGCGGCAGAGCTTGCAAGCCTTTCGAAATGAATCGTTACTATTACGATTTTCACATTCATTCCTGCCTGTCCCCCTGTGCCGATAATGACATGACCCCCAATAATATTGCGGGTATGGCGGCACTGGCAGGGCTGAACATTGTTGCTCTGACCGATCACAATTCCTGCAGAAACTGTCCCGCATTTTTTGCGGCGGCAAAGAAGCAGGGCATCATTCCCATCGCGGGAATGGAGCTGACAACGGCAGAGGACATTCACGTTGTTTGTTTATTTGAGTATCTTGAGGATGCGCTTCGCTTCAATGATGAGGTGGATCGGCTGCGGATCCGCATTCCAAACCGAGTGGATATTTTCGGAGATCAGCTTTTGACCGATGAAAATGACGAAACGGTAGGGATTGAGGAGGATCTGCTTCCGAACGCGACACAAATCATGATTGATGACGTTCCCGAATTGGTGCAAAAGCATCACGGAATTTGTTTCCCGGCTCACGTGGACAGGGAAGCAAACGGCATCATTTCCACCCTCGGAACCTTTCCCGATTCTCCGGAATTCTTGCTTGCCGAGATTCACGATGCGGACAAGACCGAGAAATACCGAAATAAGCATCCGAATCTGCAAAGAGTACGGATGGTTGTGGGATCGGACGCGCATTATCTTTGGGATATCCGTGACAAGGAGCACTACTTTGATTTGGATGACGAGCCTTACAGCTCGGATCTGGTTCGAAGCAGACTGTTCCGACTGATGGGAGGGAAGCGCAATTGAAGGAGCTATCTTTAAATGTTCTTGATATTGTCGAGAATTCCGTCAAGGCAAAAGCCGACTTGATCCGTATTATTTTGAAAGAGAATGACGAGACACTGACCATGACCGTAGCCGACAACGGATGCGGTATGCGCGAGGAGATCCTGCGCGGTGTCATCGACCCGTTTTACACCACGCGGACCACGCGAAAGGTTGGACTCGGGATTCCTCTTTTGAAGATGGCGGCAGAGCAAACGGGCGGAGCCGTGACGATCACATCGCGTCACGAGTCCGAATATCCCGATTCTCACGGAACCGAGATCACAGCACTCTTTTACAAGCAACACATCGATTTTACTCCCATGGGAGATATCGTTTCCACGATCACAACCCTGATACAGGGGAGTCCAGAAATCGATTTTGAATTTCAACACAGCATAAAGGATCAGGAAGTACTGTTGGATACCCGACAGCTACGCGAAATCCTGGGTGAGGAAATTCCCCTGAGCAGTCCCGAGATCCTTCGGTGGATTGCACAATATCTTGATGATCAATATAAAAATATATAATGATTAAAGGAAAGGAACTGAAACTATGAAATCTTTGGCAGAGCTTGCAGCGATTAGAGACAAAATGAAGGACAAGATCGTGCTCCGCGAAGGCACTAGTGAAATCCGTGTTGTTGTCGGTATGGCAACCTGCGGAATCGCAGCCGGCGCGCGTCCCGTTTTGAACGCTTTTGTTGAAGGCGTTGATAAGGAGGGACTGAACGGTCAGGTTCAGGTATCGCAGACCGGTTGTATCGGCATTTGTCAGTACGAGCCCGTTGTGGAGGTATTTGCTCCCGGTAAGGAAAAGGTTACCTACGTTAACATGACGGTCGAAAAGGTAGAAAAAGTGCTGAAGGAACATATCAAGGGCGGCAAGGTTGTAGCTGAATACACCTTTGCGAATGCCAAGAAAGCATAATTGGAGGTATCGTTTTTATGATTCGCGCACATGTATTGGTTTGTGGCGGTACGGGATGTACATCTTCCGGAAGCCCGAAGATTCAGGATGCTTTTCATACTGAAATTGAAAAGAATGGGCTGGGCGAAGAGGTAAAGGTTGTTCAAACCGGTTGCTTCGGTCTTTGTGCTCTCGGTCCTGTTGTTATCATTTATCCCGACGGAACCTTTTACAGCAATGTAACGGTTGATGACGTTGCGGAGATCGTAAGTGAGCATCTGCTCAAGGGCCGTGTTGTTGAAAGATTGGTATATAACGATACCGGCGCAACAGAAGCACAGGAGGGTGCAGAGGAAGCTCACGCATCCCTGAGTGATACCATTTTCTATAAGTCTCAGCACCGTTTGGCACTGCGTAACTGCGGTGTGATCAACCCTGAGAACATCGAAGAGTATATTGCAATGGACGGTTATGCGGCACTTGGTAAGGTAGTAACCGAAATGACCCCCGATGAGGTTATCCAGACCATTCTGGATTCCGGACTTCGCGGACGCGGCGGTGCAGGATTCCCCACAGGTATGAAGTGGAAGTTTGCATCAGGCAACCGCGGACAGGTTCAGAAGTACGTATGCTGTAACGCAGACGAGGGTGACCCCGGTGCGTTCATGGACCGTTCGATCCTTGAGGGTGACCCTCACGCTTTGATCGAGGCTATGGCAATTGCCGGCTATGCGATCGGTGCAAACCAGGGTTACGTTTACGTTCGTGCAGAGTATCCGATCGCTGTTAAGCGCTTGCAGATCGCAATCGATCAGGCAAAGGAATACGGTCTGCTCGGTAAGAACATTTTCGGAACCGATTTCGAATTCAACCTTGGCATCCGTTTGGGTGCAGGTGCATTCGTTTGCGGTGAGGAGACCGCTCTGATGACCTCTATTGAGGGTAAGAGAGGCGAGCCTCGTCCCCGTCCTCCGTTCCCGGCAGTAAAGGGTCTGTTCGACCGTCCCACTGTCCTGAACAACGTTGAGACCTACGCTAACATTC
Organism: Eubacteriales bacterium; assembly: GCA_045655785.1. Lineage (GTDB taxonomy): Bacteria > Bacillota > Clostridia > Oscillospirales > CAG-272 > UMGS1865. The sequence goes on along the minus strand of JAZOPW010000184.1, from coordinate 252 downwards.
CTCAGATCATCCTCAAGGGTGCTGACTGGTTCAATAAGATCGGTACCGAGAAGTCCAAGGGTACGAAGGTATTCGCACTTGGCGGTAAGATCAAGAACACAGGTCTGGTTGGGGTTCCTATGGGTACCACCCTGCGCACCATCATCGAGGAGATCGGTGGCGGTATTCCCGGCGGCAAGAAGTTCAAGGCTGCTCAGACCGGTGGCCCTTCCGGCGGGTGTATTCCCGCACACCTGATCGACACTCCCATTG
>JAZOPW010000183.1:0-3080 GCA_045655785.1 Eubacteriales bacterium | reverse complement strand
TGTAGCGGATGGGATCGTTGATCATCAGATGGACGTCAAAGATCAGACTGCTGTGCGGACGCAGAGCGGCAATCACGGGAGCACCAAATGAAATGTTGGGAACAAAAGCACCGTCCATGACGTCGAGATGCAAATAATTGGCACCTGCTTCGGCAATGCGATTGACGTCACTCTTTAAATTGGCGAAATCGGCAGCCAGCAGGGAAGGGGCAATATAGAACATATCTTTTCCTTTCCGTAATGTTACGAATGATGTGTTTTTTTGTCAAATTTTGACGCGATCAACATATACTGACATTGAATATCCGTGCGCCGAATCGGAAATCGACGTTTCAAGGGCAGGACGTATCCGTAAGCCTTCCGTTGGACGCGCACTTTATATAGATCACGCCTTCAGCATCAAGCAAACCGCGTGTGCGGAAATGCCAAGCTTTTCACCCGTAAAGCCCAATTTTTCTTCTGTGGTGGCTTTGATGCTGATGCGGTCGGGAGCAATGCACAGGCGTTGTGCAAGGTTTTGTCGCATTGCTTCGATGTGCGGTGCAAGCTTGGGGGCTTGCGCAATGACGGTGGCGTCAATGTTTCTGATCATCCAACCGTCGCGACAAACAATTTCGCGTACATGCTCCGCAAGCTTTAAGCTGTCGGCACCCTTGTAGGCGGGATCGGTATCGGGAAAATGCTTGCCAATATCGCCCAAAGCCATGGCACCCAACAGGGCGTCCATTACAGCGTGTGTCAGAACGTCGGCATCGGAGTGTCCAAGCAGTCCCTTTTCATGCGGAATCTCAACGCCGCCCAGGATCAGCTTGCGGTCCTCGACCAGCCTGTGGACGTCATATCCGTGACCGATTCGCATATCTGTGATCATGATTTTTTACTCCTATACTGCAAGATCGCCTCCGCCAAGGGAAGATCGGCGGCTGTTGTGATCTTAATATTTTCACGTCCGCACTCTACCATGCGCACCTGATAGCCGAGATGCTCGATCAACGAGTTGTCATCGGTTACCTTGTAATTGTCCTTTTGCGCACGCGAGAGCGCGGCAATATAGAGCGAGTGGTGGAAGATCTGCGGTGTTTGTGCCTGCCAAAGATTGTTTCTGTCAACCGTCTCCTTGGTCATTCCGAGGGCGGTCGTGCGTTTTACGGTGTCGCTGATCTGATGTGCGGCACTTGCGGCTTGATAGCGGTAAGCGCGCAAGCAAACCTTTGCAATCTGCTCTGGCTTGATCATGCAACGCGCACCGTCGGCAATTGCAACGTAGCGAACCTGCTCGCTCAATTTGCTCATGCCGTTTTTGGCAGACTCCTGACGGGAGCTACCGCCTGCAACGATATGCGTCAGCTTTGAAATGCCGTATTTTGTCCGCAATTGAAAGACTGTCTCAAAGTCCTGCGGACGTGTGACCACCACGATCTCGCGGATCAATGCACATTTCTGGTAAGCGATCAGCGTATGCGCCAAAACAGGGACGCCGCAAAGAAGCTCCATCTGCTTATTGATGTTCTTTCCCATACGGGTGGAATTTCCCGCCGCAAGAATGATCGCACCCGTATAGTGCTTTTTTGCGGTGCGCAGGAACATTTCGGTAAGCTTTAATTTATCGACCATCGGTTTCGACCTTCCTTTTCGGTTGATATTTGGAATCAGAGATTAGCCTCGCTTTTTTCAATGTCCATGATCATGTCTACACGGCGCTGATGCTTGCCACCCTCAAAATCGGTATCGATAAAGCAATCTACCAGATCGCAGGCAAGCCCCGTTCCCACAACACGCTCTCCAAAGCAGAGGACGTTTGCATTGTTGTGTGCGCGTGTCAGACGTGCGCTGAAGGTGTCCGAGCAAGCCGCCGCGCGGATTCCGCGGTGCTTATTTGCCGCCATCGACATGCCGATGCCGGTTCCGCAAACCAATATGCCAAGCTCGGTGACGCCGTCCTGTACGTTTTTGCAGACCTTATGTGCAAAAACGGGGTAGTCACAGCTTTCGGAGGAGTCGGTTCCGACGTCGATTACCTCAACGCCGCGCTCCTGCAGGTGTGCAATGACCTTCAATTTCAGTTCATAGGCGGCATGATCGCAGCCGATCGTGATTTTTGTAGTTTTCATGATAGGGATCCTTTCTGTTTTGTGATCAGTTAAAGCTTGACGCCTGTTTTTTCACGCTCTGCACGTTCGCGCTCGGCTTGTGACGGGCGCAGATAGGTGGGGGTCATTTCAGCGTCTGTCGTTTGTACCCCTGAGCGGTATGCTTCCAGTGCAATTTGTGCCACGGAAAATCCGCTTTGATGACGAAGTCGCTCCGGCGTTTGACAGGTCGGATGTACCAACAGCCTTTTGGTGATGTCATAACCGTCTCCCGTCAAATAAATCGGCTCCGAATAATCCTTTAAGAGGGTGTCAAGCTCTGCAATGGCGATTGCCGAGTCGGGAAGCAAGCGTTCGGCTTTGCCGTCTCTCATGCGGTAGATTGCCGTATATACCTGATTTCGTCTGGCGTTCATCACGGGACAAACAATGCCGTTTACGTGACGAAGCTGATATGCCAATGCGTCAAGGGTTGAGACCCCGATACAGGGCTTGTCAGAATCAAATGCAAGTCCCTTGACCGTTGCGGCACCGATTCGCACCCCCGTAAAGGAGCCGGGACCCGCCGACGCCGCAAAAAGATCGACGTCGCATGCCTTGAGTCCGAAAAAACGCAATACCGATTCCACCATGGGAAGCAGTGTTTCACTGTGCGTGTTTCCGTTGCGAATCGTATATTCAGCCAAGAGCGTTTCGTCCTCACAAAGAGCAACCGACGCTACAATGGCGGTGCTGTCAAGTGCTAAAATTTTCATCAGAGTGCCTCTCCGATCCTTTCTATCATTACGGTACGGCTGTCGGGATGCGCCGGGTCATCCTTTTGAATGGTCACGCGGATCATCTCCTCGGGAATCGCATAGGGAATATTTTCACTCCATTCCACAAGGCAGATTCCGTTACGGTCAAGATAATCGTAAAAGCCGATCGAATACAGATCGTCCTCGCTCTCAATTCGGTACATATCAAAATGAAACAGGGAGCGAGGGGTGG
>JAZOPW010000182.1:0-3244 GCA_045655785.1 Eubacteriales bacterium | reverse complement strand
ACCACAGAAGCTTATTACGATGGCTATGCCTACAGCTATTACTCCGAAGGCAGCACATGGCGTAAGCTGTGCAGCCCTATGACCAAGAAAGAATACCTCAATTACATTTCCGATGACAGCTTGTTTGAGTTAGAAACGGATGATTGTAAGAGCCGTCAGTTTGAAAAGACCGAGGACGGTTATACTGTAGACTATTCGGACTATTCCATGGATGCTATCGAGGATTTCTTTGAAAAGATGGACTTGGATGAGGATCTGTTCGGAAAAATGCCGGAGGATCTGAAGATCACAATCACAACTGATGCGGACTATTATCCCAAAACGTTCACCTTTGAAATGGTATTTGAGGAAAACAAGAACTCATATTACAAGCCTGAGTTTTCCATGACCATGACCTTCTCCCAATTTGATGAGGTTGAACGCAAGACCAAGAGTCTTTCCCCCGACGGCTATAAGGAAATTGAAAGCCTTGCCCTGCTCAAGGAGGTGGAAGAGTTAATCGATGACCGTATTGATGCCAAGGAAGGCAGCTTTACCACTGAGGCCCGGGCAAGTGCCAGCTTTATGTCGCAATCCAACAAGGAATCCGAAACCAACAAGGTGACATTTTCCCGTAACGAACAAGGATTTACCTTTGAAACGGAAGTGACAAAGAAGGACGATTCACAGCACATCTCCTACGCAAACGGAGAAAAAACGATTCAATACGGTGATGATAAAACGTACACCACCAAAATGTCCGAGGATGACGCGGAAAAATTTATTGCTGAGTTGATCAACGATCCGCTCATGGGATATAACAAAAATTACGTCACAGACATCAAATCGACCGAAACAGGATATGAGATCACCATGGACGTTTCCAAGGACTCCGCTCTTGGGCAGATCATCACAAGCTCCGGTGCCAAGTTCTCTTCCGGCTCTCATACCGTAAAAATCAAGGTGGAAGGCGACAAGATCACCGCAATTGAGCACAATTACCGCGCAAGCGGTACGGTACAGACCGGTTTTAATCAGACCGCAACCCTCAACTATAATGGTAGCACAACCGTGACGTTTGATTGACGTTTATATGACGGAACTGCATCAAATCGATGCAGTTCCCTTTTTTGTTCACAAAATAAGCGTTGACAAAATGTGCACGGCGGTGGTATAATGAGAATGGTATTTTAGGGGCATGAATGCCCCATACTAACAGTGGAAAGTGGGGTGTTTCTCTTGCGCGAAGAAAATGAAAAGCTCGATGAGGAGCTGGAAAAGCAAATCGAAGAAAATCAACAAATACCACCCGCCCCCCGACAGTGTGACGACGAGGACGAGCAAGAGAGAGCCGAGCGCGAGCTGGATGAGCAGTTTGAGCGCGAGGAGGAGGAACAGGAGCGCGAGGTCGAGCAAGAGCAGCAGGCACTTGCCGAGGATGAGATGCCCGAATCCTACGAGGAGATCATTGAGGACACCTTTGAGAGCCTGGAGGATCTGCTTGACAACAAAAAATACGCCGATTTCGTACGCGAGCTGGAAAAGCTCAACCCGATTGACGCGGCGGATTTCTTTGATAATCTGCCCCCCAAGCGTATTCCCGCCGTATTCCGTTTGCTGAAAAAAGACAGCGCGGCAGAGGTTTTCGCCGAGCTTGATGCTCCCCTGCAGGAGCGCATCATTTCTGCCATGACCGACCGAGAGATCTCGGTGATCGTGGAAGACCTGTTCTTGGACGACGCGGTTGATATGCTGACCGAGATGCCCGCCAACATCGTGCGCCGCATCAAGAAAAACACCACGCCCGAGACACGTGCACAGATCAACCGTCTGCTCGCCTACCCCGAGGACAGCGCGGGTAGCGTGATGACCTCGGAGTTTGTGGATCTGCGCAAGACCATGACTGTTTCCGAAGCCATCAAGCACATCAGACAGACCGGTATTGACAAAGAGACCGTGTACACCGCCTACGTCATTGACGACAGCCGTATTCTGGAGGGTATCGTTTCCTTTAAGGATCTGCTGTTTTCGCCGCGTGATGCGCTGATCGGCGACATTATGGAGCCCAACATCATTTACGCAAACACGCTGGACGACCAGGAAACGGTTGCCGACATCATTGCAAAGTATAACCTGCTCTCGCTGCCCATTGTGGACCGTGAATCGCGCTTGGTCGGTATCGTAACCGTCGACGACGCTCTGGACGTCATTGAAGAAGAGACCACCGAGGATATCGAAAAAATGGCGGCAATTTTGCCGACCGACAAGCCCTATATGCGTACAAGCGTATGGGAAAACTTCAAGAAGCGCATCCCTTGGCTGCTCTTACTGATGCTGACCGCAACGTTTACAGGCACTATCATCACAATGCTTGAGGGCAAGATCGACGCGCTCGACTTCCCGCTTGTGCTTTCTCTTTCTGCGTTCATTCCCATGCTGATGAGTACGGGCGGTAACGCGGGCGGACAATCGTCTGTTACGGTCATTCGTGCACTCTCGCTGGGCGAAATTGAGCCCAAGGACCTTTTGCGCGTGGTATGGAAGGAAGTCCGTATTGCGATGCTTTGCGGCGCATGCGTATTTGTTGCGTGCTTTATCAAGACCTGGGCGTATGACTGCAAGTTCAATACCGAACCGCAATATTTGATGATCGCGGCGGCAGTCAGCGCGACCGTATTTGTGGCCATCGTGCTTGCAAAGCTGATTGGCGCGATCTTGCCGATCGGAGCAAAGGTGATCAAGCTTGACCCGTCGGTCATGGCATCCCCGTTTATTACGACAATCGTTGACACGTTGACCCTGCTGGTCTATTTCCTGATCGTCATTTACCTGCTGGTACCGCAAATGACGGCGATGCTGTAACAGCACGGACGCCCCCATGATGAAAGTTTTTGCGTCGCTTTTTTCAAAAGGCGACCGGGGACTTGGGGCGGCGCCCCAAGTCGCGCCCGCAGGCGCGAAATATCCAAAACGCTGTTTTAATTTGCGAAGCAAATATGTTCTTCTTTGCAGCTCCTTGCTCAAAAAGAACGGAAACGGTTTTCTCACATAAACAAAAAGGGAGTTACCCTGATAGGTAGCTCCCTTATTCTTATACATTGAGATAATTTTCTCCGTTCTTTTTTGACGGAGTAGCCGCAAAAAAGAACCAAAAAACGGCGATAAAGAGTTTTGCCTCTGCGGAGGCGACCAAGGGCTCTGCCCTTGGAGTCCGCCGCCTTTTGAAAAAGGCGGGCGAAAACTTTCATGAGTGGGGTTGTCTGTG
>JAZOPW010000181.1:0-2443 GCA_045655785.1 Eubacteriales bacterium | reverse complement strand
CGCCGCCTGGCACGCCTTTGCAATGCTGACAATACGGGTCACGTGGGGTGAAAGCTTGAACAGCACAGGCTTTTTGGTCACACGCTTGACCCCCGCCGTCACCTCACCCGCCGCTTCGGGAGAGGTACCAAAGCTCATGCCGCCGCCGTGTACGTTGGGACAACTGACGTTCACCTCTAACCAGCCAACCTGCTCGCAAGCATCGAGCTTTTCACAGGTCGCGGCGTATTCCGCAACCGAAAATCCGCTCACGTTTGCCATCACGGGCTTATGGAAGCATTTTGCAAGCTTGGGAAGCTCCTCGGAGATCACCTTTTCCACACCCGGATTCTGTAGCCCCACCGCATTGATCATACCCGCCGTACATTCGGCAATACGCGGTGTGGGGTTTCCGAAGCGAGGCTCCAGAGTGGTTCCCTTAAAGGAAAAGGAGCCAAGACAGTTGATGTCGTACAGCTCGGCAAACTCATAGCCGTAGCCAAACGTACCGCTTGCGGGAATGATCGGATTATCCATCTCGATCCCACAGAGATTCACCTTCATTTCTGCCATAAGATCTCCTCCTTTCGCAATACGGGTCCGTCCTTACAAATGCGCTTATTTCCCGTCAGGGTCTTGCAGGAGCAGCCCATGCACGCGCCAAATCCGCATCCCATGCGCTCCTCAAAGCTGAACTGACCGCCTGTCACAGATGCGTTCCAAACCGCCTTAAGCATCGGTTCGGGACCGCAGGTATAAAAGTAAGTATAATCGATCTGTTTCATGGCGTCGGTCACAAAGCCCTTCACGCCATAGGAGCCGTCGGCTGTTGTCACGGTAACGTCCGCACCCAGCGCACGGAACTCCTCTTCATAAAAAAGCTCGTCCTTGGTGTTGAAGCCCAAAACGACCGACACCTTTTTGCCCTGTGCCACAAGATCCTTGGCAAGCAGGTACATGGGGGGAACACCGACGCCGCCGCCGAGCAAGAGAGGATGCTCGCCCGCATCCGAAAGCTCATAGCCGTTGCCAAGACCCGTCAGAATATCGACCTCTTCTCCAACAGCCATGCGGCTCATCTTTTCGGTTCCCTTGCCCACCACCTTATACACGATGGTAAGCAAACCCTCTTCCCTGTCGCAGACCGAGATCGGTCTGCGCAGGTAGAAGCCATCCAGCAAAAGGTTGACAAACTGACCCGAACGGGTGATATCGGAGGTATCTCCCGAAAGAATCATTTTATAAACGCTTTTGGTCAGCGGCGTATTTTCTTGAATTTTAAAAATTCCCTGTTTCATTTCGACTCCTTTATGCGTCGATGGTGGAGATACAAAGTGTGGTCTCCTCCAATACGTCAAGCAGAACGCGAACGGTATCGAGAGAGGTGAACATGGTCACGTTGTTCTCGGTTGCGTAACGGCGGATCTTAACACCGTCATGCTGTGTGCCGATGTCACCCGGATCACTTGTGTTGATGACGTAAGCGATGTGTCCCTGACGGATCGCATCCCAAATTTCGTCGCTGTCCTCCTCGATCTTTTTGAGCACGTGCGTACGAATTCCGTTATCCTTTAAGAAGCTTGCCGTTCCCTCGGTCGCCTCGATGTTGAAGCCGAGGTTATAGAAGCGACGAATCAGAGGAAGTGCCTCCTCCTTATCCTTGTCGGCAATGGTTGCAAACACGGTGCCGTAATTCTGCAGGTGCATACCCGATGCCTGAAGTGCCTTATAGAGTGCGCGGTTGAGCTTGTCATCATATCCGATCGCCTCGCCCGTAGATTTCATTTCGGGAGAGAGATATGCGTCCAGACCGCGGATCTTGTTGAAGGAGAATACCGGAACCTTGACGTACCAACGCTTCTTTTCCTCGGGATAAATATCAAAGATTCCCTGCTCCTTGAGGCTCTTGCCCATGATGACCTCGGTTGCGATGTCGGCAAGGCTATAGCCCGTTGCCTTGGAGAGGAAGGGTACGGTACGCGAGGAACGCGGATTGACCTCGATGATAAAGACGTTCTCGTCCTTATCGACAATAAACTGAATATTATAAAGTCCTACGATACCGATTCCAAGTCCCAATTTCTTGGCATACTGCAGAATGGTTCCCTTGACCTTATTGGAAATACTGAAGGTAGGATAAACACTGATCGAGTCACCCGAGTGGATACCCGTGCGCTCTACCAGCTCCATGATACCCGGAACAAAGACGTCACGTCCGTCGCAGATGGCATCGACCTCGACCTCTTTACCGATGATATACTTATCGACCAGCACGGGCTTGTCCTCGTCGATCTCAACGGCGGTCTTCAGATAGTGACGCAGCTGCTGCTCGTTTGCAACGATCTGCATGGCACGTCCGCCAAGCACGAAGCTGGGACGAACCAGAACGGGATAGCCGATGCGAGCGGCGGCGGCAACGCCGTCCTCAATGTTGGTAACTGCCTTACCCTCGGGCTGAGGAATG
>JAZOPW010000180.1:0-9693 GCA_045655785.1 Eubacteriales bacterium | reverse complement strand
CCGACTCTGCCTGTTCGCGTGCGTCCTTCCACAGCACAGAGGGGATCTGTGAGAAGGCTTCGGCGGCGAATGGACGACCGAGTCCAGGTGCCTTGTTGGCAAGGATCAGAGCCGCCTCGATCGCAATGGTGCCCGAGCCGCACATCGGATCCCAGAACAGCACGTCCTCACGCGGACGCGAGGTCAGGGCAAGTGCCGCCGCCAAAGTCTCACGCAAGGGGGCGGGGCCCGCCGCGGGACGGTAGCCGCGCTTATGGAGAGGGGTGCCGCTGGTGTCGATCATCAGATGCGCCTCATCCTTGAAAATAAAGAATTCGATCTGATATTTTACCCCCGTCTCGGTAAACCACTTGACGCCGTAGCATTCCGAAAGCCGTTCTACCACGGCTTTTTTGACGATGCTTTGGCAATCGGGAACCGAAAAGAGCTTGCTTTTGATGGCGTGTCCCTTGACGGGGAAGACATCGTGCTTGCCGACCCAATTCTCCCATGGGAGTGCCTTGACTCCGTCAAACAGCTCGGCAAAGCTTGCAGCGGGAAAGCGACCCAAGAGAATAAACACGTGCTCGGCACAACGCAAGCCGATGTTTGTGCGTGCGACGTCTGCCTCACTGCCTTCAAAAAATACGCGCCCGTCCATCGTTTCGGTGCGATGCAAGCCGAGCGCATCGATTTCCTCGCCAAGTAACTTTTCCAACCCGAACAGACAGGTTGCAACCAATTGTAATTTCATGTGTTTCCTCATTTCGTATAAATTGTTGAAATGATACTTTGATTGATCATGTATTTTATTATACTATCCCCGCAAAAAAATGTCAAGAAGCTATTGCAAATTTCGCAGAAATATGCTATAATAAATGAATAAAAATGCATCCCGAACCGTTTGCGCGGTTTTTGATACAGAAAGGACCCTTTGCTATGAGTAAAATGAAAGTCGGCGTTATCGGCGCCACAGGTATGGTCGGTCAGCGTTTTCTGACCCTTTTGGAGGATCACCCCTATTTTGAGGTCTCGGTTCTTGCGGCATCCGTACGCTCTGCGGGCAAGACCTATGAGGAGGCGGTTGGCGCACGTTGGAAAATGACGGTTCCCATGCCCGAGAAGTTTAAGAAGATGGTTGTGGTCGATGCGGCACAGATCGAGGAGGTCGGAAAGCTTTGCTCCTTCGTATTCTGCGCGGTGGATATGAAAAAGGATGAGATTCGCGCCCTGGAGGAGGCTTATGCCAAGGCAGAGATCCCCGTGGTCTCCAACAACTCGGCAAACCGTTGGACTCCCGACGTGCCGATGGTGATCCCGGAAATCAATGACGCACATCTTGAGGTGATTGCGGCACAGAGAAAGAGACTTGGCACCAAGCGCGGCTTTATCGCAGTCAAGCCCAACTGCTCGATCCAATCCTACGTTCCCGCCCTCACCCCTCTGCTCAAGTACGGCATCAAGGAGGTTGTTGCCACCACCTATCAGGCGATTTCGGGTGCAGGAAAGACCTTCCGTGAGTGGCCCGAGATGGTTGACAACGTCATTCCTTACATCGGCGGAGAGGAAGAGAAGAGCGAGCAGGAGCCTCTGCGCGTTTGGGGTAAGGTTGAGAACGGTGAGATCGTCAAGGCTGACGCGCCGCTGATTACCACGCAGTGCATCCGTGTTCCCGTTACCGACGGTCACACCGCGGCTGTGTTTGTAAAGTTCAAGAACAAGCCCTCCAAGGAGGAAATTCTGGACGCTTGGAAGAATTTCTCGGGCAAGCCGCAGGCTCTGGGACTTCCTCACGCACCCGAGCAGTTCATCACCTATTTTGAAGAGGACAACCGTCCGCAGGCAAAGCTTGACCGTGACATTTACGGTGGCATGGGCGTGACCGTAGGCAGATTGCGTGAGGACACGCTGTTTGACTACAAGTTTGTGGGACTTTCTCACAATACGCTTCGCGGTGCCGCAGGCGGTGCCGTGCTGATTGCCGAGCTGCTTTATAAAGAAGGATATTTTGATTGATTGTCATTTTCATAGAAAACAAGTCATGGAGAGCGAATTCGCTCTCCATGACTTGTTTTCATCACAAATATTCTTCAAGCGGCACGGCGTCAAGGCAGGAAACAACGTATCCGCTGACGTCGGTCGCTTTTTTGAGGCACCGAATCCGTGTTGCACCCGTGAGATAAGATGCCAACCATGCCGCGCCAAAGCTGTCCCCCGCACCCACGGTGGATGCGACCTTGACCTTGCGCGCAGGCTCAAACAAAAGCTCTTTTTCGGGCGCGAAATAGGCGTAGGCTCCGTTTCCGCCGTCGGTGAGCAGAACGGTGTGGATCTGCGGATACCGATTGACGATCGCTTGCACGATCTCCGGCGGCGTATCTCCGTCGGTCTCGTAAATCCCCAGACGGCGTAGCTCTGGCTCTTCCTCACAGCTGATCTTGAGTACGGTGGCATTGGACAGGCAGAAAAGGATGCCGCCAAGATCATAATTGTCGGTGCGCAGATTGATGTCGCAAAGGATCTCGCGGAAGTGTCCGACCGAAAGGAGTTTTTTGAGCTTTTCCTTGGCTTCGTCGGTGCGTTGGATCAGCGTACCGAATACGCAAGCGTCGAATTTTGCCCGCTTCGCCTCATCAAGAAGGGGATCCGTGACGGCAAAATGATCGTATGCCGTATTCTTTTCCAATTGATATTGCGGAACACCTCCGTCTTTGAGTGTGACAGTGCATTGTCCCGTGGGGTAGGGGAGACGCGCGACGTATGGGGTATCAACGCCCACGCGCTCCAAAAATGCCAATGCCTCGTCTCCCAATTCGTCGTTTCCGACGGCAGAGAGCAGAAAGCTTTGTACACCGCAAAGCTTGCAGTGCGCCGCAAAATTCAGAAGCGCACCGCCGATCACGCGGCTGTTGGGGTAGACGTCCCAGATGATCTCTCCCACCGATAAAACGCAGGGTGTCATGACGTGACCTCGCTTTCATTCCAAATTGATTGCAGACCGTACACCTCGAGCTTGGCATTGCGAAGCGGTTTTTTTGCCTTCGCATAAAGAGTGGGCAGATTGGGGTCGGCATTGACTGCAGCGGCAAAGGCAAATCTGCCGCCATCGGAAAAGACCTCAAATGAGCCTGTGTCTACCAGAATGCGCAGATCCAGGACGTCTTTTTTGACCGAGATCGGACAAGCCTGTCTGTTGGCGTTGATTTCATTTTTCACCATGTTGATTGTAAGCTCGTTTCCGAAGATCGATAGCGTGATCACGTTTTCCGCATCGTATTCGGCTTGCAGATGCAGGTCATATGCCTTTTTGGAGAGCGGCAGGCAAAGCCTTTCTTCAAGAGAGATGTCCGAGGGGGATTCATCGGTGACACGCAGGGATTCCAGTGCGTCGATCGGCTTGCGCATCAGCCAATACTGACCGTATGACTCCTCGAGCCACAGCTCGTTCGGAATGCTCATGCATTGAGAAAAGCGTGAGTCGGGGATCGCCGTTCTGAGCCAATCGATCAGGATCACGCGGTCATCGGTTCCGTCAAAGCATTGACCTGCATAAGATCGCGAGGCGGTATTGGGACGGCAGGGCTCCTGCTCGGGGACGAATTGTCCGTTGCGGAAGCTGCCAACGATATAGATGCCGTTGGCACCGAAGATCACCCAACGATATTCACTGCTGTCCTTTACACGAACACGGATCAGATTGGGACATTCCGATTCATTGCAGATCGTAATGGTCTGGAAGGGCTCCCAGTGGAACAGATCGGTGGAGCGGAAGAGCCTGAAATCGTTTTTGTCAAGATACAGGATCATCACGTAGGCATTCATTTCCGCAACCCATGCGACCTTGGGGTCACGGTTATTGGAAATGATGTGATCAAGAATCGCGTGCGGATATTTGATCAACGTCTCACCACCGTCCGTGAAGTACGCCAGCCGCTGTGTCGTTTTTTTATCGACACTCATGATACTGCGAGCACCTGCGGCGGTATAATAATAAAGGAGAACGGGATCGGTTTGATTGCCAAGACCCGAAAGATTGTTGCGGTCGATCAGGGCGCATCCCGAGTACATCGTGCCGTTTTCATCGGGGGCGAGGGCGATGTCTTTCTCCTCCCAATGTAACAGATCACGGCTGACGGCGTGGCCCCAATGCATGTTGCCCCAGCCCGTATCACAGGGGTTGTATTGGAAATACATATGATATACGCCATTGTGATAGCATAGACCGTTGGGGTCGTTATTCCATCCGTTTTTGACCGTGAAATGCACGTCGGGGCGCAGAGGCTCACGGTAGAGATCGTCAAAGGAAATCTCGTCCGCCGTGCCGACCGAAAGCGGCATTTCGGGATCACAGGACAGCGTCAGCTCTTTTCCCAAAAAACGACTGACGTCAACATAGGCGGTAAAGCTTGGCGAGATGTTGTCGAGGCGGATATCCAGATCAAACACCAATTCGCCGTTTTCGCGAAGCATGACCTTTTTCGAGGGGCGATTTTTATTTACGGGGAAGGTCAGAAACCTGTTTTGGATCGTCATTTTCATATCTGATTCTCCTTTTTTTCTTTTTTACTCTGCAATTCTTGCTTTTTGCATTTGTATCTGCTATAATAAATATACCATATTCCGATTCAAAAATCCATAGAAAAATGCGAACAAAAAAGGAAAAAACACGACATGATCTCTTTTCGCTTTGATGACGGACGCTATTATCGCGCGCCCGAGCATACCTCTCTCACACTGTATGACTGCATATATTATTGCACGGCACAGCCTTGGGTGGGGAAACCCAGGTTTAGCGCACACTTTATCCTGTTTTACGTTGTCAGCGGTGAAATGCGGCTTTTTGCAGATGAAGAGGCATACACGGTAGAAGCAGGGAGCTTCTTTTTGTTGGATGCCAATCGCAGGTATCGTATTTCTTGTGAAGGTCAGCTTTCCATGTATCGGGTTGCGTTTGATTGCTCTCCACCTCAATTTTTACAACAGGTGACACTTCCGTCGGCTTTTCCTGCACCAACCGCCCTTTTTCATCGATTGGTACACCTGTATCATGAGTTCCAGATGAAGCGCGCGGTGGAGAGGTGTGAGTTTGTTTTGTTGGAGATCCTGATGGGCTTTTTGGATCCGAGTGTCAGGATGGGAAGCTCGGAACGCCTGTTCCGTCGCTTTTGTCGTTACTGTGACGAGTCGATTGCAGAACCGCTCGATGCCGAAACGGTCAGCGCGGCACTTGGTTGCCACAAGGATCACCTCAATCGTGTGGTGCGGCGCTTTTGCGGAAAGACCTTTCGGGAGTACGTAACCGATTTGCGGCTCGATGCGGCAAAGACGCTATTGCTGGAGACCGATCTTTCCTATACGCAGATCGCGGAATCGTTGGGTTTTCCCACCGTGGAGCTGTTTCTCAAGTTTTTCCGCTATCATACCGGAACCACACCCAAAAGATTTCGGGCATGATGTGGGAAAGACTCTGGAGGATGCGGGATCACGGTTGACAACCGAAAGATTTTGTGTTATAATAAAAAAGAAAACAGATTTCTATTTTAAAGACCGAAACGAGGTGCTTTTGTGAAGATTTTGATTGCAGGATGCGGACAGGTCGGTGAGACCCTGGCGCAGGAGCTTTCTGCCGAGGGTCATGACCTGACACTGATGGATTCCGATCCGCGTGTGCTGGAGAGCGGAATGGAACGCTACGACGTCATTGCGGTACAGGGAAACTGTGCCTCTATGCCGGCACTGCGGCAGGCGGGGATCGAGGGAACGGACCTCTTGATCGCCTGTACGGGCAGTGATGAGCTGAATTTGCTTTGCTGTATGACTGCGCACGCGGTCAATCCGCATTTGCATACCATTGCGCGGATTCGTAATCCCGAATATGCCGAGCAGGTCTACCGTATGCGCGATACCTTTGCGCTTTCAATGACCTTCAATCCCGAGCAGCAGGCGGCAATCGAGATCGAGCGTCTGCTCAAAATGCCGGGATTCCTCAAGCGAGAGTCCTTTGCCAAGGGACGCGTGGAGATCGTGGAGGTGCGCGTCGATGCCGACAGCAAGCTCTGCAACATTCCCCTGAGCATCCTGTACAGCATTGTCAAGTGCAGAGTCCTTGTCTGCTCGGTTTTGCGTGACGGTCATGCCATCACCCCCGACGGTAATTTCGTCCTGCAGGCGGGTGACCGTGTTTTTGTAACCGCTCCTGCCGATAACCTTGCCGCGCTTCTAAAGAATCTCGGCATCGTGCGGCACAAGGTTCGCCGTGTGATGATCGCAGGCGGTGGCATGGTCTGCTATTATCTTGCCGACCTGCTCCGCAACAGCTCAATGGATCTGACCGTGATCGAGCTTGACCGCGACCGTTGCGTCGAGCTTGCAACACAGCTGCCGAAAGCGAATATCGTGCATGGCGATGCAAGAAATCAGAGCCTTTTGGAGAGTGAGGATATTTCCTCGGTAGATGCGTTGATCGCCTTGACCGAGGTGGATGAGCGCAATATGCTGATCTCACTCTACGGACATTCAAGAGAATTGCCCGTGGTGGTGACCAAGCTGGAGCAGCTCGATGATGCCGAGATCAAAAACGATCTGCCGCTTGGCAGTGTCATCAGCGAGCGCCGTCTGTGCTGTAACCACATCGTCAGATACGTTCGCGCTCTGCAAAACCAGGAGGGTGCCGCCGTTGCCATTCATTCGATTGCCGACGGACAGGCACAGGCTTTGGAGTTTTGCGTGGATGAGCATACCTTGCATTGCGGCGAGCCGCTCAAAAAGCTCCGCTTGCAGAAGAATACTCTGCTTGTCAGCATTACAAACAGCACGGGAACGCAAATCCCGAACGGTGATTCGTCCTTCCGCGTGGGTGATACGGTCGTGGTTGTGACGAGCGGTGAGACGGTAATCCGCCAGCTCAACGACATTTTTGCTTGATTTTCGGAAGAAAGGAATGATTGATATTCCATGAACTATAAAATGATGGGGCGTCTCCTCGGGTCGATCCTTGCCGTTGAGGCGGTGTTTATGCTCCCTGCGCTCGGTATCAGCCTGTTTGACGGAACCGAGCGTACCACAAGGGCGTTTTTGATCAGTATGGCGGCGATTTTGGTGACTGCCGCTCTGTTGATCCTGCTTTCCAAAAATGCGAAAAAGACCTTTTTTGCCAAGGAGGGACTTTTTTGCGTAGGTGTGAGCTGGATTCTGATGAGTCTGTTCGGATGTTTGCCCTTCTATTTTTCGGGAGAGATCCCGCGCTTTATCGACGCGCTGTTCGAGATGGTCTCGGGCTTTACCACAACGGGATCCTCGGTGGTTCCCAACGTGGAGGGACTTTCCCGTGCGGTGCTTTATTGGCGAAGCTTCAGCAACTGGCTGGGTGGTATGGGTGTGCTGGTCTTTCTGCTTGCGATTGTACCCGTCAGCGGAAAAAGCGAGGGCTTTACCATGCATCTGCTCCGCGCGGAAAGCCCGGGGCCGAATGTAGAAAAGCTTGTGCCTAAGATGCGTCAGACGGCGGCGGTTCTGTACGGAACCTATATCGCGATGACGGTGCTGTGCTTTCTGTTTTTGCTTGCGGGAAGCATGGAACCGTTTGATGCGGTCTGCACTGCTCTGAGCACGGCGGGAACGGGCGGCTTCGGCATCAAAAACGACAGCTTTGCAAGCTTCAGTCCCTATATTCAGAATGTGTGTACCGTATTCATGCTGCTGTTCGGTGTGAATTTTAGCTGTTATTACCTGTTGCTGCTTCGTCAGTTTCGCGCGGTGCTGAAGGATGAGGAGCTGCGGCTCTATCTGGGCATTGTCCTGGGAAGTATTCTTTTGATTACGCTCAATATTCGCGGACTTTACGACAGCATTTGGGATTCCTTACGTCATGCGGCGTTTCAGGTCTCCACCATCACCACCACAACAGGATTTGCAACCACGGATTTTGACCTTTGGCCAAGCTTTTCTAAGGCGATTCTTTTGATTTTGATGCTGTTCGGTGGCTGCGCGGGCAGTACCGCGGGTGGTATGAAGCTCGCGCGCGTGCTTCTGTTGCTGAAGGGCATCCGACGAAATCTCGCGCAGGTGCTCAAGCCGCAAAAGGTGCAGGTCATTCGGGTCAATGAAAAGCCGATGGACGAAAGGATCCTTGCTAACACCAACGCTTACCTTTGCGCCTATGTTGCTATTTTGGTCATCAGTTTTTTGTTGGTTTCGGTGGATGGCTTTTCGATCACCACCAATTTTTCGGCGGTGCTTTCCTGCTTTAACAACATTGGACCCGGTCTTGACGCCGTTGGCCCCGTATGCAATTTCTCGATTTTCAGCCCTTTTTCCAAGATCGTACTGATCGTGAATATGCTGGCGGGCAGACTGGAGATCTTCCCGATCCTGATCCTCTTTTCGACGAGCACGTGGAAGCGGAATGGATAACTAAGGACAATATATAAAGAGGCGGATCCGCTACAAAAAACGGATCCGCCGTGTTTTTTATATTAGGTGTGCAGAAGTTCAACTAACAGCAATAAAAAAGTTTGAAAAGTTCTTGAGGATGGGGGTGCGGGGGAAGGAACTTCTTGAAAGAAGTTCCTTCCCCCCGCAAAAAACGGTTCTATTTTTAATACATACCGCCGCCCATGCCGCCCATACCTGCGGCGGGAGCCTGTGCGGGAGCTTCTTCCTTCTTATCGGCAACCACACTCTCGGTGGTGAGAATGACCGACGCGATGGAAGCCGCGTTCTGAAGTGCGGAACGGGTCACCTTGGTGGGATCCACGATTCCTGCAGCCATCATGTCACAGTAAACCTCGTTGTAAGCATCGAAGCCATAGCCCAGCTTACCGGAGTTCTTGACGCGATCCAGAACCACGGAACCGTCGATGCCGGCGTTGACAGCGATCTGCTTGATGGGAGCAGTCAGAGCCTGAGCAACAGCGCAGGCGCCGGTCTTCTCGTCGCCTTCCAGAGTGGCGATCAGCTCCTCAACCGAAGCGATGGCATTGACGTAAGCGGTGCCGCCGCCGGCGACAATACCTTCCTCAACAGCAGCGCGGGTAGCATTCAGAGCGTCCTCGATGCGCAGCTTCTTCTCCTTCATCTCGGCCTCGGTGGCGGCACCGACGCGGATGATGGCGACGCCGCCGGCCATCTTGGCGATGCGCTCCTGCAGCTTCTCGCGGTCGTAATCGGAAGTGGTGATCTCGTACTCCACGCGCATCTGGTTGATGCGGTTCTTGATCTCAGTGGGATTGCCGGCGCCATCCACGATGATGGTGGTCTCCTTCTGGACCTTGACCTGGCGTGCACGGCCCATCATGTCCAGAGTGGCTTCCTTCAGATCCATGCCCAGATCGGAAGAGATCAGGGTAGCACCGGTCAGAATGGCCATATCCTCCAGCATAGCCTTGCGGCGATCACCGAAGCCGGGAGCCTTGACGCAGACGACGTTCAGAACGCCGCGCAGCTTGTTGACCAGCAGGTTGGACAGAGCATCACCCTCGACATCCTCAGCGATGATGACCAGCTTCTGGCCGGCCTGAACCACCTGCTCCAGCAGAGGCAGCAAATCCTGGATGGAGGAGATCTTCTTGTCGGTCAGCAGAATCAGGGTGTCGTCCATGACGGCTTCCATCTTCTCGGTATCGGTGACCATATAGGGAGTGATATAGCCGCGGTCAAACTGCATGCCCTCAACGACCTCGCTGTAGGTCTCGGCAGTCTTGGACTCTTCAACGG
>JAZOPW010000179.1:0-2372 GCA_045655785.1 Eubacteriales bacterium | reverse complement strand
AAGGGCTTCACAACGAAATCATCGGCGCCCAGCTCCAGACCGAGAACCTTGTCAAAGACATCGCTCTTGGCGGTAACCATGATAATAGGCTTGGAAGAAATTTCTCTGATCTCACGGCAGACCTGCCAACCGTCCTTTTTGGGCAACATAATATCCAAAAGCACAAGATCGGGCTCAAAAATCTTGAAAAAGCTCAAGCCTTCCACCCCGTCACTTGCTGTTTTTACGTCATAGCCTTCATTTTCAAAATACATTTTTAAGAGATTGCTGATGTTGGGATCATCATCTACCACAAGTATTTTGGTATCGGTCATTTTCGATATATCCTCCCACATTAAATTTTTTCCAATTTACATTTTATAATACGAATGGGGTCACTATGTGACGAAAAAATGAATTTTTTCGAAAGTCAAATTCATTTCCGAAAAATTCTTATTTCGATTCACAGACGCACTTTTCCATTTTCTTTATTATAGCACAAAATTGAACGAATCGCAACCAATTTTAAAACATTTTTTTGATTTTTCATAGATTTTCTTTGTTTTTTCTAAAAAACTTTAACTTTTGTTCACAAAAGGAAAGGAGGAAAGTCGCTTTGATAGACTTCCCTCTTTTCAAAAAAATCAAATATCGTTTCTGCAAATATCCTCAAGAGTCTCCCGACGCACGGCAACCCTGCTTTCTCCATCCGACAGCATGATGACGGGCGGTCGCGGAATGCGATTGTAATTGGACGACATCGAATAGTTATAGGCACCTGTTGTCAAAACCGCCAAAAGATCACCGCGTTTGGTGTCTGCAGGAAGCTCGACGTTTTCCTGAATGATGTCTCCGCTCTCACAGCATCTTCCCGCAACGCTGCAGCGGAAGGTCTCACCTTGCTCGTTTGCACGGTTAGCAAGCATTACCGTATAGGGTGACCGATAAAGTGCGTAGCGCGGGTTGTCGGTCATGCCGCCGTCCACCGAAACGTAGGTTTTGTATCCCGGGATCCGCTTGACGGTTCCCACCGTATAAAGTGTCATGCCCGCATCGGCAACGATGCTTCTGCCCGGCTCCATACGGATCGCAGGCATCACCAGTCCAAGTGCCTCGCATTGTGCGCGAACAGCCTTTCCGACCAACGCAATATTGGCGGCAATATCAAGCTCGGGATCGGTTTCAAAATACCTCACACCGTACCCACCGCCAAGATCCAGCTCACGGGTAATATATCCGTATTTATCCTTCATTTTTACGGCAAAATCCAGCATGATCGCCGCGGCACGCAAAAACACGTCGGAATCAAACACCTGCGAGCCTACGTGACAATGGAAGCCTGCAAGGTCAACGTGTGGAAGATGGATCGCGTATCTTGTGATCTCCTCTGCCTGTCCTGTTTCGATGGCTGAACCGAATTTGGAATCCACCTTTCCCGTGGCAACCGCCTCATAGGTATGCGGGTCGATCCCGGGGGTCAGTCGCAACAGAACCTTTTGACAAACGGCTCTTTGCGTTGCGATCCGCTCGATCGCGTCAAGCTCCTCACGGTTATCCACCACAAAATAGCCGATCCCGTTGTCGATTGCGTAGGCGATATCCTCATCGGTTTTGTTGTTGCTGTGAAAATAGGCTTTTTCCATCGGAAAATCGACCGAAACAGCGGTGTGGATCTCACCCGAGGACACAACGTCCACGCCCATGCCCTCTTCCTTCATGATGCGGTAGATCGCACGGAAGGAAGCCGCCTTGCTCGCATACAAAACGGTGGCACGATCGCCAAACGCCTCCTTGACTGCGGCAAGATAAGTACGGCAACGCTCGCGGATACGATCCTCATCAAAAAGATAGAGGGGTGTTCCGTAGCGCGCGGCAAGCTCGACCGTGTCCTGTCCGCCAAGGCACAAATGTCCTTTTTCATTAATTGAAAGATTGTTGCAAATCATGTTCTTATCCGTACCCTTTGTTTTGTACTGACTGTTATTTTGTACCGACCATGCTCTTCATGTCATACATACCGCTCGGCTTTCCGAGAAGGAATTCCGCCGCGGCAATGGCACCCTCTGCAAAGAGTGCGCGGCTGTGCGCCTCATGCTTGAGCGTAATGGTCTGCGTATCGGTTCCCACGATCACCTCATGCTCGCCAATGATATTGCCCATGCGGATCGCATGGATGCCGATCTCGTCGGTCTCTCTTTTGGCATGACCCTCTCTGCCATATACAAAGTGCGCATCCTCACGCTCCTCACGGATCGCGTTTGCCAGGAGCAGTGCGGTTCCGCTGGGGGCATCCAATTTGCGGTTGTGATGCTTTTCAATAATCTCGATATCAGCATCGGGAAATGCCTTTGCCGTGGTTTTTGCAAGCTCTACAAGCAGCGCAATGCCAAGCG
>JAZOPW010000178.1:0-2670 GCA_045655785.1 Eubacteriales bacterium | reverse complement strand
CATGCTGATCTCATCGATACGCGTGCTCATTGGCATAGTGATTTCATATGCTGCCGCTTTTGCGCTTGCGCTTGTATGCCACCGCGTCAAATTTTTGTATGACTTTTTCATGCCTGCGATTTCGGTCATCAAGACCACGCCGGTCACATCGTTTATATTGATTGCATTCGTTCTGATGCACCGCGATATGATCCCGGGCTTGATCGCTGCGCTGATCGTATTCCCTGTAGTGTTTTCCAATACAATCGAAGGACTCCGAGCTGTGCGTCCCGAGCTGGTGGAAACGGCAACGGCGTACAATCTCCGTTTTAGAGATCGCGCCAAATGTATTTGGATTCCGACGCTTCGTCCGTTTATGATCTCGGCTGCGGGCGCATCTGTGGGTCTTGCCATCAAAGCAGGTGTTGCTGCCGAGGTGCTGATCTGCCCCGAGGTTTCGGTTGGCAAGTATATATTCAACGCAAAGCAAAACATGGAATACGTTGAATTGTTTGCGTGGACTGCCGCGATCGTGATATTCAGCTATCTGTTGGATATTGCATTCAAACTGGTTCTTCAGCGCGTCAAGCGCAAGACCAGAAAGGAGGCTGTGGCTTATGAAAATTGAGCATCTGGCTTTCTCCTTCGATGACAAACGTATTTTCAATGATTTCAATCTGGAAATCGAGGATGGGTGCATCACCGCACTTATGGCTCCCTCAGGTAGCGGTAAGACCACGCTTTTGCGCCTGGTTGCGGGACTGATCAAGCCGGAAGGCGGCACAATTGATACGAGCGGGCAAACCGTTGGCATCATGTTCCAGGAACCAAGACTGTTTGGACAGTTGACTGCTCTGCAAAACGTAATGCTTGTCGTTGAGGACAAATCAATCAAGCAAGAGCGCGCAATGAAGCTGCTGCAGGCATTTGGTGTTGCGGATGCGGCAGATAAATACCCCGACGAGCTTTCGGGCGGTATGGCGAAGCGTGTCAGCCTTGCAAGAGCCATTGCCTACGACCCTGATATTTTGCTGTTGGACGAGCCTTTTTCGGCTTTGGATGAAAATACCAAGTCGGGTGTCGTACAAGCGGCAAAGTCGTTATTGCACGGCAAGACTGTGCTGCTGGTGACACACGATGCGCAAGAGGCAGTGTCGTTTGCCGATCATATTGTAACATTATCATAACAAAAACGCACTTACGACCGCGGTCGTAAGTGCTTTTGTTTATTCTTTTGTAACCGCAAGAGGCTTATCGATCATCAAACGCAGATCCAACAATTCTGCAATCAAGAGCAGCATCAGATCACGTTCCCTTTGATCCAGATCGTTGAATGATTTGATCATAGTGATGATATGCTTCAAGCTTCGCGCATTAAGCTCCGAGAGCGTTTTGACTCCTGTGGATTCAAGCATACCGAACAACACGTCTACAAAATGCTTTCTTGCTGCTACGGGTAATGCATGGATTCGCTCGTTGAGCAGCATGGTATCGCCAACGCCTTTGGAGAGCTTTTTTGCTCTGACAAAATTGCCTCCCATGACTTCCCAGGATACCGCATCGTGCTGGAACACACCAACCTGCTTGCTTTTGACCACCTTTCGTTCGTCCTTGTTCTCGAAAAACATGCCGATCACGGAATTTTGTGGCATATAAATGTGGAATTTCGATTCGGCAGCTTTGTATTCGGGTAACTCGGTAAACGCCTGCGAAAAGCCCGGACCGTCATTGCTGAATGCGGCAACAATGCGATTTTTATGCTCGTTTGCACATTTCACAGCCGCATACAATGCGAGGTGTCCGCCCTTGGAGTGCCCTCCGATGTAAAAATTCCCTCGATGTGCTTCACAGACGGCATTGCCGTATTGTACCACGCGACCCTGTGAAGGATTTTCATCCAAGAAAAGCAGATTGAAATCCTCCTTCCAGCCAACGATGGTGTCGTCGGTGCCGCGAACGCTGATATACGATATCGAGTCCTTGAGCCTGATGGTCATCGCACAGAATTGCTTTTCCTCTTTGAGATCGATCTCATTGACAAACGCGGAAAGCTGTAACTGACCAAATCGCTTGCTCTCCGCCATCAATCGGAACATTTTATATATGTGCGGTGAGATGATCAGGCCGGGACCTTTATTCTTTTTGATATCGTTTTCGAAGAAAAACTGCATAGCGGCTTGTTTTAGTGTAACAGGCGGCGCTGATGGATCGGGAGAAACGATGCCGGTGAAATCCACGAAGGCAAGCAATGAGAGTATGAGGTTATCCACTTCGCCGAGCTTGACCTGTTCAAACGTAATATCTCCGCGCCATTTCAAATAATCGATGATGTTAGCCATGATCGTTTCTCCCTTCTGTTATAATGCAAAATTAAAGGCTTGTCGCACGGTAAACACCGGAGCCTACGCAGCAGGTGTCGTCATCGGGGCAAATAGCCTTAAAGCCTTGATCGGAAGTGATTTCCACTCCCTCTTCAAATGACAAAATCGCGTGTGTATTGGCAGGAACCTTGACCAGGTATTCATAGCCCTTGTCGGTCTTATCTGCGCTTATCTCGATCGTTCCGTACTGGCACTCATATGTGATAGCAACGTGATCAACGCCCTTGACGTGATAAGGCTTGACCACAAAGGTCTTGAATCCGGGTTCTGCGGGCTGCAAACCGCCAAGATATGCGTAGTAGATATACGC
>JAZOPW010000177.1:0-3021 GCA_045655785.1 Eubacteriales bacterium | reverse complement strand
CCGGGACCACCGGTAGCAAGGATGATGTCGGCTTCCTTCATAACCAAGTTCGTCATCTCCAGGCTGGGAACATCGATCCACGCGAAAATATCCTCGGGAGCTCCTGCCGCCACTGCTGCCTCAAGCACGATCTTTGCCGCCGCGATGGTAGAATTCTTTGCGCGGGGGTGAGGGCTGATGATGATACCGTTTCTGGTTTTGAGAGCCAGCATGGTTTTGAAAATTGCGGTCGAGGTGGGGTTGGTGGTGGGGATCACTGCCGCAATCACACCGATCGGCTCGGCAATTCTGCGAGTGCCGTACGCCTTATTTTCCTCGATCACGCCACAGGTCTTGGTATCCTTATATGCATTATAAATGTATTCGGCAGCATAGTGATTCTTGATCACCTTATCCTCTACAACACCCATGCCGGTTTCTTCAACCGCCATTTTGGCAAGCGGGATACGTGCCTTATCTGCGGCGATCGCTGCCGCGAGAAAGATCTTATCGACCTGCTCCTGTGTGTAGGTTGCAAAAATTCTCTGTGCCTTTCTGACACGGGCAATTGCTGCCTCCAACTTTTCAACGCCGTCTACGATCTCGTAAACCTTCTTTTCCATTTCTTCAAACCTTTCTGCTCTCTTTGAGCACCTTTTTTGAATTCGGGGAAAATCCCTCATTTAAGCTTGTTAATATTTTAACATACTTTTGAGCATTTGTAAAATGCGAAAAAAATATGGCGTTATGCTTTCTGCGGCATATCAAAAAAGGTCGTTTTTTGAGCATTCCTCATATCCGATTTGGAATCAAACGGTCTTTCTTTTGGGAATACCGCCAAAAAGCACCAATTCCCAATAACAAAATGACAAAGACGATACAAAGATATACAAACAGATTTCCGATCACGGTATATAGAGTATGATCGGTTTGGATGCTGACGTCTGAAACCGCATATCCGTCCACAAGCGGATCGATCCACTCCAAAATCTCGCCCTCATCCGAAACCACCGAAGAAATTCCTGTATTTCCAGAGCGTGCCAGATAGCGACCCGACTCGATCGCGCGAAGCTGTGCCTGTGCCTGATGCTGATACACCGCCGCAGAATCAAAAAACCAATTGTCATTGCTCGAAAGGATCAGAAGCTCTGCTCCTTGTCGAACGCTGTCCAGGGTCAATTGCTCATAGATCGAATCAAAGCAGATCAGAGAACCAAGCTCGCCCCACTCGGTCATCAGCAACGCAGGTCCTTCTCCGGCTATGATCTCGGTATTCAACGCAGAAAGCTCGGCAAGCGGCGGGATCAGCGTCATGATCACCTCACGCATCGGCACGTATTCTCCAAACGGAACCAAATGTCTTTTGGCATAAAAATCCTCGCGGATCGTTCCGTCGGGCTCGATCAGATAGAGCGCGTTATAATCACATCCGTTTTTCTCATAAAAAGCACCGACGATCAGCATGACCTGACATTCCTGTGCCAAGGACGAGACAAACGCCGAGCTGACTCTGCTTTCATTCAGCGCGGTCGGAAAGGTCGTTTCGGGCCAGATCACAAGCTCCGCCCCCTCCTGTGCCGCTCTGCGGGTATATTCACCGTAAATTTCGGTTGTTGACAGATAGGAGTTACTTCCCCACTTTTCATGGGAATCGATATTTCCTTGAATCACCGCGACCGTTATTTTTTGTTCATTTTCCGACTCGGGAATCAAGCGGACAACCGCTCCATATAATAAATTGGAAAAGAACAGCGATGCCGCGATCACACCGCAAAGAAAAGCACGTCTGTGGTAAAGCAGTGCATAAGCAAGCAGTGCGTTGACCGCAACGATCAGCCACGTGATCCAATAGGAGCCGAAAAGTGACGCACTCTGCAGAATCGGCAGCATGTTGATCTGTCCGAGGCAAAGACGCCCCCACGGAACACCTGTCCAATGCAGGGTGGAGCTCCATTCAAAGATCACCCACAGAGAGGCGAACAGAAAGAGCTTTACAATCGGACATTGATCAACGACCTGCAATCGTTGGATCAAACGGTAGATCAAAAAGATCAAGCCTCCGACAATTGCCTGTAAAAGCGGCAGTCCCAACCATGCGACCGCCACAACCACCGCTGAGGATGCATGATCCATGCCCACAAAATCCAACGGATACAGATAGAGAACCCAATGGTAGATGACAAAATAGAAAACATAAACCGTCAAAAAGCCGTATAAGTATGCCCTTTTCAAGGTAAAGGACGGATCCTCGCAAAGTCGGAGCAAAGCGATTACGATCGGGATCAAAGTGACCCATTCCAATATTCCGACCTGCGGAAAGATCAGAGTGACGGCGGTCAGAACCGCTCCCAAAATCAACAGCGGAATCTGCTTGCGGCAGAGATTGCCGTCTCTTATCATGTGTTCTCTCATCCCTTCTGTACAAAATCCTTTCGAAACCAGATCTCATCGGGGTCTAGCTCAAAAGTCTTACCGTTCAAATACTCCAATACACCGCCATCCTCGCAAAAGGCAAAGCGCAACCGATAAGCATACAACGCCTGAAACTTATATCCCTTTTCCCGATCCGAGCGGTTGACACCGTATTTTCCATCACCGAGCAAGGGATGACCAATGTGCGAGAGGTGCGCACGGATCTGATGCGTTCTTCCGGTAACCAGCTCAACCTCCAGAAGGCTGTCACCGCCCTTTTCGGCTAACACGCGGTATTTGGTAATGATCTCCTTATACCCCGCGCGCTTGGTATCCGAAATATCCACCATATTCTCTGCACTGTTTTTTCGAAGCCATCCGTGCAAGGTTGCCTGCTTACGCTCCATTTTTCCGTGAACTGCGCAAAGATAGAATTTTTTCAGCTCGTCGTTTCGGATCTTCTCGTTCATCACGCGCAAAGCCTCAGCTGTTTTCGCGGCGATCACAATACCGCCCGTGTTGCGGTCGATGCGGTTGCAGAGCGCGGGAGCAAAGGATTGCTCGGCATGGGGGTCGTATTCCCCCTTTTGTACAAGGTACGCCTTGATGTGCATGATCAGCGTATTTTCT
>JAZOPW010000176.1:0-5022 GCA_045655785.1 Eubacteriales bacterium | reverse complement strand
GGTGTTGTTAGCCATGATGGTAGCATCCTGCGTGCCTGCAACCAGTTCGGGAACAAATGCGCCGTCGGGAATAACGTCTACTATGACGTTTCCGGTGAGTAGCAGATTGCCCAAGCAGTGACGCTTGATAGCAATATAGTCTAAAGAATCTACGCTTCCGCTTCTGTCAACGTCGGCGATGGCTTTTTGTGCATAGTTGAGATCGACGGTGTTGAAGCAGTAACGCTTTAACAACAAATAGTCGACGGATGTGATTTTTTCATCGCCGCTGATGTCGCCGAGGAGACGGGACGTGGTTGCCGCGAATACCGAGAACACCGAAAACACGAGTAGAAAGGCGAGACAAAGGGATACTAATGCCTTTATTTTCATATAATCCTCCATTATATTGAATATATTAATATACTTATAACAGAAAACATCGGATTTTTCAAGAGCAAACAAAAAAATAACTGTCGGATTTTTTTGTCCGACAGTTATTGAAATCGATTTTAGAAATTCTGTCTGTGTGCTTCGCGGATGATAGCGAGCTGCTGACGAACCTGATAAAGCTTGATGTCGTGCTCTCTGCCTTCGGTGAAGAGCGCGTAAACCTGATCATAGTAGGTCTGAACAGCGGCGATGAAGGGTGCCTGAGGATCGCCGTCCCAGGATTCCTCGTACCACTTGAGCGATTCAACGCAGTAAGCGGGGAGCTTTTCCTCGCCCATGGTGAGGCTTTCGCGGATGAGGTGCTGTTCGGGAGCTTCCTCTTCCTTGAAGTACTTCCAATCGATGTGCGCCATGTTGCCCTTAAGGGTACCGCGGGTACCTTCTACCTTGTAGGTATATGCGGGGTAAGCGTCGCAGGAGGAGATATCGAGGTCGATGATAGGTCTGTTGGGAGCCTTGAGGATGAGCTTAACGTAGTCTTCAGCGTCGCCGAAGGTGTTGCAGCGATCCATGTGGCAGAATACCTGAGGCATTCCGTCATAATAATCAAGGATATTCAACGCCTGATCGAGAGGGTGAGGACCGGTGTTTGCAAGGTTGCCGCCGTTAAGGTCGAGACAGCACTGCCAGTCCCAACGTCTTGGATAGCCGTTGAACTGGACGCCGACGTGAACGATTCTGCCAAGCACGCCCGAAGCGATAACCTCCTTGACCTTAAGGAAATAGTTAGCAAAGCGGCTCTGCTGGAATACCAAAAGCTTTGCGCCCTTTTCTTCGGCAATGCTTACGAGAATATCGTATTCTTCAACGGTAGGCACGAAGGGCTTTTCGCAAAGCACGTTGAAGCCGTTCTCCAACAGATCCTTGGTGATGGGATAGTGCATTTGAGAATAGGAAGCATTCACTACAACGTCGATATCGGTTCTGCCGAACAGCTCCCTGTAGTCGGCAACCGTGTCACAAGCATATTCGCGAGCCGCCTTTTCGCGACGTGCGGCATCGGCTTCGACCACGCAGACAACCTCGCAAAGGTCATTTGCCTCGCTTTTGAAAAACTTACCGTGAATATTTCTGCCACTTCGGCCTTGACCGATGATGGCAACCCTCATTTTTTTCATATCGAACCCTCCTATGGTTTGATCGTTGGGTTCAGTATAGCACAATAAAAAATGAAATGGAATTGTTATTTTTATCATTTATATTGCATTTTTTACTTTTTTGTGATAGAATATCATCATAAAGGGAAGGGGTGAGCAAATGTTTCAAAGGAGCATTGGAAAAAAGCTTCCGGAGGTGTCGCACAAGCGGATGGAAAAGCCCGACAGAAGCGTGTACTATAACCATATCCACAACCATTGTGAAATGCTTTTATTTGTCAAGGGAAATGCCGACTACAATATTGACGGGCAGATATTTAAGCCATCTCCGTACGATCTGTTGTTCATTCCTGCCGCCACATACCACTATCTGATCCCGACCTCAAGCGCACCCTACGAAAACTACGTGATCGGGATCGACCCCGAAATGACGGAGGAGATGCATTACAGAAAGCTGTTTTCTCCCCCCTTGATGCTTGGAATTCAGGACGATCCCGAGCTGCAAAGCTTTTTCAAGCGTCTTGATTGGTATGCGGAGCATTATTCGGACGCCGATTTTTCGGAATGTGCGGAGGCGTTGATTCGAGAGCTGATCGTTTATTGCAGTTATCGCAAGGCGGATTTGCATTCGGTACACAGCGAGCGCCCGCAGCTGATCGGTGAGATCATTTCCTTTGTTTCGGAGAATCTTGAAAAGCCGCTTGACGCCGAGACGGTATCCAGACAGTTTCTTCTTTCCAAGTCCTATGTGCAGAATATGTTTTCGCAAAGTATGCACATTGGGCTAAAAAAATACATTATGCAGAAAAAGATCTATGCGGCACATGCCGATCTGATCCGAGGGGGAAATCCGCTTGAGGTGTGCGAGCGATACAGCTTTGGCGATTATTCAAGCTTTTACAGGCTCTACAAAAAGACCTTTTCGGCATCTCCGAAAAGCGGAAAATAAAAGACCGAGGGCGAGTCAAACGCAGAAATGCGGTATGACTCGCCCTCGATCGGGTCATAAGACCAAAGGTAAAGTTTTTATTTATCTTTTTCTTGAAAGATAATGATCTTTTTCTTGAACGATAAAATTCTTTTCTACAAAGCCTTTCGCACGACGTCCTAATTGAAAAAACAAACCTTCGGACTTTAATTCTGTAACCAAAACTTGCTCACATTGAATTTGGTCAAGAAAGATTTCATCAACTTTAAAGGCATAACATCCCAAATCGTTTTCTTTGATAGAAAAACCGTGTTTTAAATCTGCAGTAAGCCGCAATTCATCATCAAAAAGAAAAATACAAACATCTCGATTTTTAAATTGTTTATCACTCGAATCATAGCATTTTGTCACGATGCAAGGTTCTTTCCAACCGTAATACTTTCGCAAAGAAATTAAAGCCTTGTCAAAACATCTTCTTTTCTGAAAAACCAATTTTTCTTGTGCCTTTGTAAAGATTGGGGAACTAACAAGGAGGCCAATTAGAATAGAAACAATCAATGCTCCAATGGTTAAAATAATCCTTCCGACAATAGCCAAAACAAAGAGAAAAGCATTTCGAGGGGCTGGAATTTGTGCAATCATAAATTCACTACCGAAAAAAAACACAAGAAAAACAATAGACAACGAGGCTATAGCAGCCAAATGCAATAGCTTACCTTGGCGATTGCGTTTCTTTTCTTCTTTCGTCAAGCTTACATATTGGATAATCATTTCTCGATCCTCTTGCTTGAGCGTGTCGCATTTGAAATATCGCATCGTTTTTCTTCCTCCTTTCGGTTGTTATAGCAAACTGTAGTAAACAGCACCCCGGAGGGGGTGGTTGAAAGACATAGTACCAGAAATGAGGTGTAACGACAAAAGGTATATTTTTATTATTTATCGATCGCCGCTTTTAACAATTTGCTCATATACATTTTAGCTGATTTTGAGGAAACCCAAAACACATTTTCTTTTCCATTTATTGAGACGATTATTTTAGATGTTTTTCCGAATTCGTCTATTTTTACCTGCTCAATTACACCGTTTATATATGTTATTACCTTCAAATTGAAAACTTTAATTTTTTTGTTTTTATAGATTGAAATACCGCGGTAAAAAAGAGTATAATACAATATTGGTAATACAAGCAGCCATAAAACAATCAATACCAGTTTTACGAATGTATTGTCAGGAACAAGAATTGCAATAACCATTCCCAAAGCAAACCATACCAAAAAACAAATTGAAAACGCCAAGGATTTAAGAATTGTTTTTTGCACACTTTTTTCAACCCAAATCATGATATGTTTGCGAGGATTGATTTCTTGAAAATAGATGAATATCAAGAATACTACTAATGCACATATCAAAATTTCCAACCAATAAAACTCTTGTGTATATATGCTCAAGTCCGAACCACCTGAAAGCGGAGCAAGCAAATAGAGCATGAAATACATACCGACAAATTCAAGCAAATATTTAATCCATTTTTTCATGGTACAGTCCATTTAGCTTTATACGTCAATATCTTTCATATAGCGATCCCCGTTTTCGGTAATGAACTTTTTGCGCGCGGGGAGGTTGTCGCCAAGCAGGGTGTCAAAGATCACCTCGGTTGCTGCGGCATCGGCAGGGGAGACCGAGATCAAACGCCGTGTTTCGGGATTCATGGTGGTTTTCCACATCATCTCGGGCTCGTTCTCACCAAGACCCTTCGAGCGTTGAAGCGTGTATTTCTTATTTCCAAGCTTCTTCAAAATTTCGGCTTTTTCAAACTCGTCGTATGCGAAAAGCGTTTCGTCCTTGGTGGTGATCTCAAACAGGGGAGATTCGGCAATAAAGACCTTGTGCTCCTTGAGCAGGGTGGGAAGCAGACGGTAGAAGAGCGTGAGGAGCAGGGTGCGGATCTGGAAGCCGTCCTCGTCGGCATCGGTACAGATGATGATCTTGGACCAACGCAGGTTGTTCAGATCAAACGCGCTCATGTCACTCTTTTTCTTGTTGTGGATCTCCACACCGCATCCAATGACCTTTAAAAGGTCTGTGATGATCTCGCTCTTGAAGATCTTGTCATAGTCACTCTTAAGACAGTTCAAGGTTTTTCCGCGCACGGGGATGATGGCTTGATATTCGGCGGCGCGTCCCAATTTACAAGAGGTCAAAGCCGAATCACCCTCCACGATGTAAAGCTCGCGGATGTTGGGGTCCTTGGAGCGGCAGGAGACGAATTTTTCGACGCGGTTTGCGATATCGATCGTGCCGGTGAGCTTCTTTTTGATGTTGAGACGGGTCGCCTCTGCGTTTTCACGGCTTCGCTTATTGATCAGAACCTGATTGGCGAAGGTTTCGGCGTCGATGGGGTTTTCCGCGAAATAGATTTCAAGCTTTTCCTTCAGGAAATCGCACATTGCGCGGTAAATGAAGACGTTGGTGATGGCCTTCTTGGTCTGGTTTTCGTAGGAGGTCACAGATGAGAAGCTGTTAATGACCAAAATCAGACAGTCGGCAACGTCGTTAAAGAGGATG
>JAZOPW010000175.1:0-4936 GCA_045655785.1 Eubacteriales bacterium | reverse complement strand
GGGAGATCGTCAAGAGTACCGAATAAATGAGTTGAATAAAAAAGGGTAGGGGAACCGCAAGCGGTTCCCCTGAAAATTTTTTTAATGGAGTTTTTGTGTTTTATATGAAAGGATTATTTGCCAAAGTATCTTTCCAAGAGGCCCTGGAATGCTCTGCCGTGGCGAGCCTCGTCCTTTGCCATCTCATGAACGGTGTCATGGATTGCGTCAAGGTTGAGTGCCTTTGCCATCTTTGCAAGATCAAACTTGCCTGCGGTAGCGCCGTTTTCAGCCTCTACGCGAACAGTCAGGTTCTGCTTGGTGCTGTCGTATACGCACTCGCCGAGCAGCTCTGCAAATTTAGCGGCATGCTCTGCTTCCTCAAGAGCAGCTTCCTTCCAATACAGTGCGATCTCGGGGTAACCCTCTCTTGCTGCAACGCGGGACATTGCAAGGTACATACCAACCTCGGTGCATTCGCCCTGGAAGTTTGCGCGCAGACCCTCGATGATTTCAGCGGGAGCGTCCTTTGCGATGCCGACAACGTGCTCGGTAGCCCAGGTCATTTCAGCATTCTCAACGATCTCTTCAAACTTTTCGCCCGGTGCCTTGCAAAGGGGGCATTTGTCGGGGCGTACATCGGACTCAACGATTTCTCCGCAGATGGTGCATCTCCATTTTTTCATGATAGTAAATCTCCTTTAAATATTTTTTTTTAATTTTTTGAATGACATTCCTTTTCGTACCGACAGGATGCGGCACAATGTTCTCGTTTGGTGCAGCTGTTTTTCTTTTCCGGTGGGCAAGCACAGCCGATCTCACAGACCGTACAGTTTTCGCTTAAAATGTCGATTGGTTTTCCGTTTACCAACGCGTCAGCAACTTTTTCATGTGCGCTGTTGAGCAGCATTGTGACGGTGGGACGGGAGACCAACATTTGCGCGGCGACCTCTGCTTGGCTCAAATGCTCAAGATCATGCAACCGAAGAACCTCATATTCGTCGGCTTGCAGAAGGATCGTTTCGCATGCTTTTGCAACGATCGGGGCAAAGTGCTGATGCCGTGGGGTGGAACAGATGACACGCTCTTTTTTGGGTCTTGCCATGGGATTCCGCCTTTCCGGTTTTGTCGTGTCCGGGGATGTTTTTTGTTTTTCTCCCCTTGACTCTGTTATTATAACATAGTTTTTAACATATGTCAATAACTTTTTTGAAAAAAATAAAAAATTTTTTTTGAATCTTTTTGGAAAGCTATTGACAGTCAGCTTGTTTTCGGGTACAATCTTTAATATAGAAACTCGAAAGGATTTGAAGAGCTTGGAGAAACATTCCGAAGTGAAAAAAACGACCGCAAATGGAGCAGGAGAAGGGCTTTTTTGCCTCTGGATGCTTTTGTTTGCGGTATTTGAAATTGTGATATTGGTCGTGCTGATGGCAAGGACCTTTCAAAAGCTGCACGTCCCCGATCAGCCTGACCAAAGTGAGGAGACCACAACAGAGGATACCGAAGAGGTGACCGATGAGCCAAGCCCCTCGGTTCCTGTTTTTGCGGGCGGCAAGATTCCGACGCTTCCGAGCGCAAATGCAAGCACGCAAGCCATATCGGTGATCAACTCAAGCTATGCGCTTCTGGTGAACCGAAAAACCGGTGAGATCGTGGCGCAAAAGGACGCCGATCGGGTCTTTCAGCCTGCCTCGCTGACAAAGGTCATGACCTTGATCGTTGCCTGTGAAAATCTGACCGAGGAGGATCTTGAACGCAAGCTTGCGCTGACGCAGGAGGTAACCAACTACGTAACGAGCGGATCTTACAAGGATTCAAGCGTCTCTTTGATCGACCAAGATAAATATTTAAATGATGAATTTCTGATTCGGGATCTCTTGTATGGAATCGGAGTGGAGTCGGCGGCGGATTGTACCTACATGATCGCCAAGGAGATCAGCGGATCGGAGGAAGCCTTTGTGAAGCTGATGAATCAAAAGGCGTCCGAGCTTGGGCTGACAGACACGCATTTTGACAATGCCATCGGACATGAGAGTGAAAACAATTACACCACCGCAAGGGAAATGACCGTGATCATGATGTATGCTCTGCAATGCGATCTGATCGAGGATATTCTGAGTGTGGAAAGTCACGGATATCGAGGGTATTATCTCGACAATGGAGTGTTAAAGACCTATCCTCGTACCTTTTACAGCACTCTGTTCCGCAGTCGCATGGAGACCTATGAGCGGCATGCGGGAAAGCCGTTTTCGTTGGAAGTGGTGACCCTGAAGGCAGGGAAGACAGGCTCCTTTATCACTTCCTCCTACATGGTCTGCTCGGCAAAGGCGGTCGGCGCCTCGGATGAATATATTCTGGTGCTTGGCGATGCGCCCAAGAACGGATCGATCCCCGCAAGCTACGGTACCATGTGCGACATCAAAACGGTGTTCGATACATATATTAAATGATAATTTTTTTAAATACCTACATGGAAAACAAGAGACGAAAGCGGTTGCCTTCGTCTCTTGTTTTCATTCTTATTGATGATAGCCCTTTTTGCGAAGCAGATCCAGGATCACATCGGGGTTGTCGCAGGTGATCAGTGTCGCACCGGCTTCGATGGCAAGATCGACACCGCGCTCATCCTTGACCGCCGCTCCTGCCCAAGGCTGGGGACCCATGGCTTCCATTTGTGCAAATTCTTCCTTGGTCGCAATGTTGATAAGATTGTAAATCGTTTGGAACATACAGGTACAGTACCCGTAGGAATAAGGGTCGAGGGTGACGGCACCGAGCTTGTTGATGGGGTAGTAAACGTGCTGACGGTATTTTTTGCCGTATTTCTGATAGATGTATTCATGTAGCTTTCCGCTGAAGGTGTTAATGACCACACGGTCGGTGTAGCCGTAATCATCCACGATCTTCAAAACACGGTCGCAAACGTCATAGGCGATCTCTTCATGTCCCTCGGTGGGGTATTCCTTCAGTTCAATGTCAAGCGTCATGGTGGGGTGATCCTTTATCAGCTCCATCAATTCGATCAGAGTGGGGATCTGCACACCGTGGAATTGCTCTCCCATATGTGCGCTTGCGTCCAGGGCGCGCAGCTCGGCAAAGGTTTTGTCAATGACCCTTC
The DNA here is from genome assembly GCA_045655785.1 of Eubacteriales bacterium. Classification (GTDB taxonomy): domain Bacteria; phylum Bacillota; class Clostridia; order Oscillospirales; family CAG-272; genus UMGS1865. Next base: position 1,836 of record JAZOPW010000175.1, on the reverse strand, counting down.
CGATGCCGTTTGTCGTGCGATCCACAGTGGCGTCATGGATCAGAACCAGCTCACCGTCGCGTGAAACACGGACGTCAGTTTCGATCTGATCGACCCCAAGCTCCATTGCGGCGCGGAAGGCGGGCATGGTGTTTTCGGGATATTGACTTCTCCAACCGCGATGTGCGGCAACGTAAATATTCTGTTTGCTTTGCTTCCAATAATTCATCGTTTTTCTCCTGTGCTTCGATTGCTTTCTATGCTTATTCGATCGGCTCAAACAGCATAGGATTTTCGGGACAATACCGATATCTGACCAATGTGGTGCAATAGTTTTTTTCTTCTTTGTTTCTGCCATGATGCGAGAAATAGAAGGTGCCGTCTCCCAACGCCGCGATGCCTGTATCACCGTGGGGGAAATGGGAGCCATAGATCTCGCCGTCCTTTCCAAGCTCTCCGACCCGAGCGCAAGAGAGGAGCAGACCCTCCTCGCCGTTTCGACCGATCAGCTTGGTGTGTTTGGGTGCGATTGATCCGTCGATCATAAAGAGTGGGAAATTGGTATAGCACTCTTTCGTTCCCACATACACGGCAACCGCCCAATTGCGGCTGTGGGGGTCGTATTCCAGATTCTGTACGCCGTACGTTGTGTTTCCCGTATAGAAGAAATAACGCTGCTCGCAGGTAGCAGGACCGCTGTGGTGGAGTGCGCTTTGAATCAGAGGCTGACCGAATTCGTCGAAGATCGATCGGTCATACTGCAGGATAAGCTGATGATCGTTGTCTTGTCTCTCGGTGTCGCGGTATATTCCGCAGGCAACCATGATCTTTTTGGGACTTGTCGGCTCGGCACCGAAAACAGGACCCAGAGCGGTTCCATCGACCCCTGCACATCCATAGCGGTGGGGCTTGCCCGATACCTCGTCCGTTGCAAGATAATCCTCCAATACGGTGCGCAGATAAACGGCTTTCATGACGCCATCTTGCTCTGCGTTCATATGTTCTCTGTCGATCTTCTCAAGATCGAAGCAGACCAGATAAAAGCCCTCATCATAGGAGAGGTCTATTCCAAGGCTTTTGCTGATGCCTTGTCCGATCGCGTCGTGCTTATATTCCAGGGATCCGTAAAGCAGATTGCGCTCGGCATCCAGCGTGATACAGCCCAAATGACCGATCAGGTTCGTCACACTTCCAAGAAGCTTGCCCTGCAGGTCGGTCTTGATCAGAACCGTTGTAAAGGAATAGTAAACAAATCCGCGCAGACTGTCAACCGCGATGCCCTGTACGTGACCGCCATGAAAAGAGCCGCTGAAAATTTGATTGGGTAGATTCATCGTCTGGTTGCTCCCTTTCTTTGAGATCACTTTATTATACAACGGAAAGTGAATTTTTTCAATAGCATTTTACAAAAAATATTTTTTTGCATATACTGTAGCAAAGCTGTCAAAGGGGGATCTGTTCATGCTGATTACAAAGCCATACAACCGTGACCGTGCTGTGGAATATGCGCGGAAGTGGGCTCTTGATCGCAATCCGCTGTTTATTGATTTTACGGGGATCGGCGGAAATTGTACCAATTTTGTTTCGCAGGCGGTGCTTGCGGGAAGCTGTACGATGAATTATACGCCCGATTTCGGTTGGTACTACATCTCGGCGGAGGATCGCGCGCCTGCATGGAGCGGTGTGGAATATTTCTATGATTTTATGATCGGGACGTCGCTCTTTCGTTCACAAAACGGTGGGGTGGGTCCCTTTGCGCGTGAGGTGATGCGTGAGGAAGCCGAGCTTGGGGATGTGATCCAATATGCCAACCGAAGCGGTGATTGGTATCACACGGTATTGATCACGGGCTTTGAT
>JAZOPW010000174.1:0-2473 GCA_045655785.1 Eubacteriales bacterium | reverse complement strand
AGGACGTAGGCGTTGTTTGCGTAGACGGTTTTGAATTTGTGCGGTGTATTCATGTCGAATAAAAACAGCCCACCGGGGTCAAGATAATTGTGCGCCGTACGGAAGCAGGCAAGCAGATCCTCCTCGGTCAAAAGGTAATTGAGGCTGTCCAGACAGCAGGTGATGGCTCCTACCGTACCGTAAAGCTCAAAGCTTCGCATATCCTGCTGCAAAAGGAGGGTTCCCGGAAAGCGCGCGCAACGCTCATACGCGCGGGTGAGCATATCGGCGCTCGCGTCGATGCCGATCATATCGTACCCTCTGTCTGCGAGCTGCTCGGTCATGCTTCCCGTGCCGCAAGCCAGATCCAACACAAGAGTTGGGCGTCCCGGGAGGAATCTGTCAAAGCAGCTCTCCACAAAGTCCGCCCAACTTTTGTAGTCGATTTCCGCGTTCAGCTGATCATACACGTGGGCGATTGCCCCGTATGCTTCAAAGGTGTTCATGCTCAGCGGGAATTTTTTGCCAGCTTCTGGAGCACGGCGGTGTATCCGTTGTCGTCGCCGAATTTGAGGCATCGGTTGACACGGCTGATGGTTGCGGTGGAAAGACCGGTTTGCTCGGTAATGTCGGAATAGATATAATTGTCATTGAGCATCTTGGCTGCCTGCAAGCGGCGGGACATCTCCAAAAGCTCGGATTGGGTGCACAGGTCCTCAAAAAAGGCGCGGCACTCCTCCATATTCTGTAAAGTCAAGATTCCACGGTAAAGAAATTCTACGTTGCGATCAAGTTTTTGATTTTTCATGTCCACAAACCTCCCTGGACCGATTTTTTGTTCGCACTCTTTATTGTAACATGATTTTCGAAAAAAGTAAATAGAAATTTCAAAACATTTTATCATTTTTTGTAGTTTTTGTTGTTTTTTACGGACGAAAAGTGGGCAAGCGGATGCTCGCCACTTGACAAAGCCGTCATTTATGAGTATAATAAATAAAACGGAAAGGAGAGGATAGCATGCCCTTGCTCTCTTTGTTGACTGATTTTTTCGCGGGACGCGTCCACGGTGGCGCGTTCGTGTCGCGTCTTTGTACGATGATCGCACAGTTCGCCGATCACGTCTCTCTCCCCGCAGAGGTATTCTGGGTTCTCGGGATTGCCATTCTTCTGACGGTGGGGCTTCTCGGCCTGCGCCTGAGTCGTTGGCTGCTCGCTTTTCTCGGCGGCCTTCTCGGATACGCGGCGGGCTGTGAGCTTTTTTATTTGACTGCCACGGCGATTGACGGAATTCCACTGGTGTTTGAATACGTCTTCGGCGCATTGATCGCCCTCCTTCTTTTGGAGATGGTGCTCTTCCAAAAGCGTCTGTCCTGGAGCCTTCTGACCTTCTGTATTGCGCTTGCGGTTCTGCTTCCGATTTTGCCACAGATGCCGACGCTCTGTGCCGCGGGTGCGGTTTTGATCGCGTTGATCTGCGGTCTGTTGCCCAGAACCACGCTTTCTATCGGAATCGGTTACCTTTGCTCCGCGTTGATCATGGCGTTTTTGTTCCGACTTTTTCCGACGCTCCCGTGGCTTTCTGTCGGAGAGAGCTACGTGGCGAATGCCATCGCGGTGGCATTCGGCATCGTGCTGGCACTGCTCCAGCTGCTGTGCACCTGCCGATTGAGCAAAAAAGAAAAAAAGGAAAAGAAGATCAAGACCAAGAAAATCAAGGTCAGAAAAAAGAAAAAGACACAAGCCGCATAACGGAAAACAGAGGTACGCGCATTTTTTTGCGCGTACCTCTTGCAATGTGTCGATTTTTATGGTATAATGGGCACAATGAAATATATCTTATCAAGAGTAATGTAGTGACAGGCACAGTGACATTACAGCAACCTGCCGTGACGGTAAGGTGCTAAATCCTGTTAGATGAGAGCCATAACGCTCCGTCTGCGCGGAGCGTTTTCTATTTTCGTACGATAGATATGTTTTAATCGGAAAAAGAGAGGATAGTTACAACAATGAACCAGAACAAAAAGCTTTTTACCAGTGAATCGGTCACCGAGGGACATCCCGATAAGATCAGCGATAAGATCTCGGACGCGATCCTGGACGAGATGCTCCGTCAGGACCCCATGTCGCGCGTTGCGTGCGAAACCTTCTGCACCACGGGCTTGGTTTGCGTGATGGGTGAGGTGACCACCACGGCAAAGGTGGATATTCAGGAGATCGTCAGAAGCACCGTGCGCTCGATCGGATACGACCGCGCAAAGTACGGCTTCGACTGTGACAGCTGCGCCGTCGTGACCTCCCTGCACGCACAGTCCCCCGATATCGCCATGGGCGTAGATCGCTCCCTGGAGGCAAAGAATGGCGTGGATACCGACGGAATGGATACGGGCGCGGGAGATCAGGGCCTGATGTTCGGCTATGCCTGCAACGAAACGCCCGAGCTGATGCCTCTGCCCATCTCGCTTTCTCACAAGCTCGCAAGGCGCCTTACCGAGGT
>JAZOPW010000173.1:0-2647 GCA_045655785.1 Eubacteriales bacterium | reverse complement strand
GCTGTTCATATACCTCGCGGTAGATCTCGCTCGCAGTGAGAAGCTCTTTGTGCTTACCTACTGCAGAGATCTCGCCCTTATCGAGGACGATTATCATATCGGCATCCTGAACCGACGCGATACGCTGCGCGATGATGATCTTGGTCGTCATGGGGATATAGGAACAGAAGCCCTCGCGGATCAGTGCGTCGGTCTTGGTATCTACGGCACTGGTCGAGTCGTCCAGAATCAGAATCTTCGGCTTCTTCAAAAGCGCGCGTGCAATACAAAGACGTTGCTTCTGACCGCCCGAGACGTTGGTTCCGCCCTGCTCGATCTTGGTGTCGTAGCCGTCGGGGAAAGACATCACAAAATCGTCCGCCTGCGCCAGCCTGCAAGCCTCGCGCAGCTCCTCGTCGGTGGCATTGGCATTTCCCCAACGCAGATTTTCCTTGATGGTACCCGAAAACAGCAGGTTCTTCTGCAGAACCATGGCAACCGAATCACGAAGCGATTGCACGTCGTATTCGCGCACGTCTCTGCCGCCGACCTTCACACAGCCCTCGGTGGCATCGTACAAGCGTGGGATCAGCTGAACAAGCGAAGACTTACTCGAGCCCGTGCCGCCGATGATTCCCACCGTCATGCCCGACGCAATATGCAGATCAATATCTGCCAGCGCAAATTTCTTTGCCTTCTCGGAATATTTGAAGTTGACGCCCTCGAAATCGATCGATCCGTCCTTGACCTCGGTCACAGGGTTTTCGGGGTTCTTCAGGGCAGGCTCCTCACCCAGCACCTCAAAGATACGCTTTGCCGATTCTGCCGACATGGTCAGCATCACGTAGATCATCGAAAGCATCATCAGGGACATCAGGATCTGCATACCGTAGTTGAGCATAGCTGAGATCTGTCCCACGTCGATCTGCGGGGTTGTGATCGCAAGCTTGGAGCCAACTACCAGCACAAAGATCATATTGACATACATACAGATCTGCATCAAGGGTGTATTCAGTGCCACGATGCGCTCGGCTTTGGTAAAATCGCCGCGGATGTTTTCGGCGTCTCTGCCGAACTTCACCTTTTCATACTCCTCGCGCGAAAAGCCCTTGACCACGCGCATTCCTCTGACGTTTTCCTCGATCGATTCGTTCAGTCGGTCATACTTTTTGAAGACGGCACGGAATGCGGGAAGCGCAAAATGTCCGATCGTCAAAAGTCCGAACGCAAGAATCGGGATGACGATCACAAATGCCATCGCAAGCGAGCCACCCATCACAAACGCCATCACAACCGAGAAGATCAGCATCAGGGGGCTTCGGATCGCCGTGCGGATCAGCATCATGAAGGACATTTGCACGTTTGCCACGTCGGTCGTCATACGTGTAACCAGAGATGAGGAAGAAAATTTGTCGATGTTTGAGAATGTAAAGGTCTGTGTCTTTCTGAAAATGTCCTGCCGCAAATTTTTGGCAAAGCCCGAGGATGCCTTGGCACAGGTAAAGCCTGCGATTCCGCCGCAGCAGAGTGACAGGATCGCCATAACGGCAAGAAGTCCGCCCTGCTTGAGGATCACGTCCATTCCCGCGCCGTCCTTGATCTGATTGATGAGGTTCGCTGTAATAAAGGGGATCAACGTCTCGATTACCGCTTCCGCCACAATAAAGATCAGCGTAAGGATCACCTGAGGCTTGTATTCCCTTACGCACCTTGCAAGTCTTTTGAGCATAGCTGTTGCATTCTTTCCTTTCTTTTGAGTGATAAAATCATTTCATCTTATTATTCTAACACAAAACAAAAAAATAATCAAGTCCGTAAATGCTTGAAAATCAATTTGTTCTCTTTTTGCTTTTTGTAAAACCTGACAGGAATGGTTTATTTGATAAAGCAACCAAATCAAACAGGACCCGTTCGCATATGCTACGTACAGGTCCTTTTCAAATCAAGAAAGCATTTCGATATCGGAATCATAATAGCGTTCCTGAAAATATACAGCTTGGCGTACCTCCTCGGCATCAAAGCTCATCCCCTCGGGTGCGGCAAGCAATTTGTCCTCTACGTCATCGCGCCGGAACACAATGCCGATGATGCGCGCGGTGTAAGTCTTGACGGGGGTATCCACGCCAAGCAGATAGACGTCAAGCTCCTCACCGTCACCGCCAAGCACTCCCGGAATATAGCCGTAATTGATGGGATAGACCAGGGTCTTGTCCTTTTTTCGATGCACATATCCGATGGGACGGTCGATCCCAATGGTCACGGTCTTTCCAAGATAGGAGTAGACCAGCTCCTTGCGCTCTGCGTCGGTCATCACGGCTCTCTCCTTTTTTCGGTGATCATGGAAAGCAGTGTCTCCTCGTCGATCACGGGAACACCGAGCGACTGCGCCTTGGTCAGCTTGGAGCCCGCCGCCTCTCCTGCCACCACAAAGGAGGTCTTGGAGGAAACCGAGCCCGACACCTTGCCGCCTGCCGCCTTGATCATCTCTCCCGCCTCGTCACGCGACATGGTGGGAAGCGTACCCGTCAGCACAAAGGTATAGCCTGCAAAAAGATCGTCGGTCGGCTTTGCCGTGGAAAGCGTCAGAACGCCCGCCGCACACAGCCTGTGGCAAAGATCGCGGTTTTGCTCGTGTGAGAAGAAGTTGACCACGCAGGCTGCGGTGATC
>JAZOPW010000172.1:0-7604 GCA_045655785.1 Eubacteriales bacterium | reverse complement strand
GCGTGAGCGCGGATTTATATGATGACCCTCTTACAGCGTCCGACGAATCTGCTCGCGGTATTCGGATGGAGTGATCCCCACGGTGGACTTGAAATTGCGGTTAAAGCTTCGCAGAGAATCATATCCGCAATCCAATGCCGTTTGCAGGATCGATTGCTCGCTGTTTTTGATCAGATAACAGGCTTGGTTGACACGGTAGCGGTTGACGTACTCGGTAAAGGATATGCCTGTGCATTTCTTGAAATATCTCGACAGATATACGTAATGATATGAGGTCGATTCGGAAAGCTGCTCCAGGGTGCATTTGGCACCGAAGTTGGTTTCCACAAAATGAAAGATCTGAAACAACAGCTCGTTTCGGTCTGCCTGACGCTCGGTATAGGTCATGTCACGGTCGAACTCCGCACAGATCGAATATAACAGCCCCTTGACGGTCAGAATGTCGGGGTCACCGTGCAGGGAGATCAGCTTTTTCAGATAAAAGGGGTCGGGGGTAAAGCGGTTTTCCGCAGGGATCCGTCCCGTGATCCGCTTGGTGTAGGCGTGGACATGATTCGAGGAAAAAATACATAAAAAATGGCGACTTTGCTCGGGTGTGTGAAGCTCATGGATCTGATTGGGAAAAACCAGACAGGCGTCGCCCGGTGACAGCGTGTGCTTTTTACGGTCTACCGTAACCTCCATGCTTCCCTCGGTCAAAACAATCAGCTCAAAGCTGTTGTGCAGATGTGCGGGAAAGCTGAAATCAAAGCCCTGCTCAAATTGCAGCGTATCGGCGTTTGTGGAGTGTTGAGGTTGATAAAACATACCGAAAGCTCCTTTTTGGACTTATTTTGGTTAAATATTGTCTATTGATTGTACTATATTTGTCGCGAAAAGTCAATAGAGTTTATGTAAAATATAATTGAAAATCATTTTGATTGCGAAAAGGAGATTTAGAATGGAATATTTTGCAAACATACCGAAGATCGTCTATAAGGGAAAGGACTCGACCGACCCCTTTTCCTTCCGTTTTTACAACCCCGATGAGGTCATCGGCGGCAAGACCATGCGCGAGCAATTGAAGTTTGCCATGTCCTATTGGCACACCATGTGCGCAGAGGGAACCGATATGTTCGGCGTCGGCACACTGAAAAAGGACTACGGCTCGTCGGATCCGATGGAGAGCGCAAAGCACAAGGCGCGCGCCGCAATGGAGCTGATGAATAAGCTGGGAATCGAGTACTTCTGCTTCCATGACCGTGACATCGCGCCCGAGGGCGAGACGCTTGCCGAGAGCAATGCGCGTCTGGACGTCATCACGGCAGAGCTGAAAAAGCTGATGGCAAAGCATCACAAAAAGCTGCTTTGGGGTACTGCCAACTGCTTTGGCAACAAGCGCTATATGCACGGTGCCGGTACAGCACCCAATGCCGACGTCTTTGCCTTTGCCGCGGCACAGATCAAAAAGGCGATCGAGATCACGGTAGAGCTTGGCGGTGAGGGCTACGTGTTCTGGGGTGGCAGAGAGGGCTATGAGACCCTTTTGAACACCGATATGGCTCTGGAGCAGGACAACATGGCGCGTCTAATGCGCATGGCGGTCGATTACGCGCGCTCGATCGGCTTTACGGGCGACTTTTACATCGAGCCCAAGCCCAAGGAACCCACCAAGCATCAGTATGATTTCGACAGTGCCACGGTGCTTGCCTTCCTGCGCAAATACGGCTTGGACAAGGATTTCAAGCTCAACATCGAGGCAAATCACGCAACGCTTGCGGCACACACCTTCCAGCATGAGCTGCGTGTGGCACGCGACAACGGTGTGTTCGGCTCGATCGACGCCAATCAGGGCGATCCGCTCCTCGGCTGGGACACCGACCAGTTCCCCACGAACGTTTATGACACCACGCTGTGTATGTATGAGGTGCTCAAGGCAGGCGGCTTTACCAACGGCGGCTTGAACTTTGACGCCAAGACGCGTCGCGGCTCGAACACGCCCGAGGATATTTTCCTTGCGTATATTGCGGGCATGGATGCCTTTGCATTGGGACTGCGGATGGCGGATAAGCTGATCCGCGAGGGTACGATCGACCGCTTTGTTTCCGAGCGTTATGCAAGCTATCAGAGCGGGATCGGCAAAAAGATCGTTGACGGCACGACAACCATGGAGGAGCTTGAGCAGTATGCGCTTTTCCTGGGAGACGTGACCACAAACCAAAGCGGCAAGCAGGAATATCTCGAAAGCCTCTTGAACGCGACGCTGTTTGGATGAGGAATGCATATGAAGCAGTATTTGATCGGAATTGACGTTGGTACGTCGGGAACCAAAAGTGTTTTGTTTGATATAAAAGGAAACGTCATTGCGTCGGAGACACGGGAATATCCGATGTCCCAGCCGCAAAACGGATGGGCAGAGCAGAATCCGGAGGATTGGTGGGACGCGGCGGTATGCACGCTGCGGAAGCTGACCGAGCAGGCAACCGACGGAGAGATCGTCGGAATCGGACTTTCGGGTCAGATGCACAGCCTGGTGATGTTGGACGAATGCAACGAGGTGATCCGTCCGGCCATTCTTTGGTGTGACCAGAGAACCGGTGCGGAGTGTGTGCAGATGGAGGAGATGATTGGAAGAGAGACGCTCGTCCGCATTACGGGAAATCCCGCCATGCCTGCCTTTACGGCGGCAAAGCTGTTGTGGGTGCGCAACCACGAGCCGCAAAATTTTGCGCGCTGTAAGCATATTCTGCTTGCCAAGGATTATATCCGCTTCCGTCTGACTGGCGAATACGCCACCGAGGTCTCGGATGCCTCGGGTATGCAGCTGATGCACATTGAAGAGCATACCTGGAGCGAGGAGATCTGCGACAAGCTGGGAATCGACGTCTCGGCTCTCGCGAAGATCTACGAAAGCCCCGACGTGACGGGACACGTGACAGAGGGGGTCGCCGCGTTGACGGGGCTTTCCCAGGGCATCCCCGTTGCGGGAGGTGCCGCGGATAATGCCGCTGCCGCAGTCGGCATGGGTATCTGTCAAGAGGGCAGAGCCTTTACCACCATTGGGACCAGTGGCGTGATTTTAGCGCACACCGACCGTCCCGTGACTGATCCGAAGGGAAGGGTCAATACCTTTTGCTCGGCTGTTCCCGATGCATGGCAGCTGCTCGGTGTTACACAGGCGGCGGGACTGTCGCTCAATTGGTTTCGCAGAACACTCGCGTCGGAGTGGTCCTACCGCGAGATCGATGAGATCTGTAAGCGCATCCCGATCGGCTCCGAGCGGCTTTTGTATCTGCCCTATCTGATGGGCGACCGTACGCCGATCCTGGACTCCAATGCCAGAGGGGTATTCTTCGGGCTGTCCGCCATGCACACCAAGCAGCATATGGCGCGTGCGGTGATCGAGGGCATTTCCTTCTCGCTTTACAGCTGTCTGGAGGTGCTTCGCGAGATCGACGTTCCGATCGGAGATATGGCACTTTGCGGAGGTGGCGGAAAGAGTCCCTTTTGGCAGCAGCTGCTGTCCGATCTTTATGACATGCCGATCAAAACCACGGTATCAGAGGAGGGTGCGGCACTCGGTGTTGCGATCCTGGCAGGCTGTGCCGCAGGACTTTACGAATCGGTGCCAAAGGGCTGTGAGGCGATCGTCAGAGAAAAGAACCGTTCTCTGCCGAATTCCGAAAATACGCCTCTTTACAGAAATTATTATCGGATCTATGCCGATCTGTACCCCGCATTGAAGGCGTCCTTCCATAAGCTTGCGGTACAGGATCAATAGAAGGAGAATTTGTCATGATCTATTATGTTTCGGTCAACGGATGCGATAGCGCGCTCGGAACAAAAGAGGCACCCTTTCGCACCATCAATCATGCGGCACAGGTTGCCGTGGAAGGAGACACAGTACGCGTCCACAGCGGCACCTACCGCGAGTGGGTCGATCCCAAATTTGGCGGAACGGACGAAAATTGTCGCATTACCTATGAGGCGGTAGAGGGTGAGCATCCCGTGATCAAGGGCTCGGAGGTTGTGACCGATTGGGAGCATGTGGAGGGAACGGTCTGGAAAAAGACGCTTCCCAATTCGATGTTCGGGGATTTTAATCCCTATGCGAAAATTATAAATGGAGACTGGTTCAGGAATCCCCATGAGAACGGATACGACGTTCATCTTGGAGACGTATATATCAACGGTCAATCGATGTACGAGGCAAGCTCTATGGAGGATCTTTTCCGTGCAGAGATGCGTACCGCGGGCTGGGGCAAGGTCTTCCCATTTCCTTTTGAGGAAAAGCTCGCCTGCCCCGAAAAAACGGTTTACCGTTGGTACGCCGAGGTAAGCGACGAGTTCACCACGATTTGGGGGAATTTTCAGGAATTTGACCCCAATCGCGAGTTGATTGAGATCAATGTGCGTCCCTGCTGCTTCTATCCGGCGCAAACGGGAATCAACTACGTCACGCTCCGCGGCTTTGAAATCGCGCAGGCAGCCTCCGGGTGGGCTCCGCCAACCGCCGATCAGGTAGGTATGGTCGGCCCGCATTGGGCAAAGGGGTGGATCATTGAGAACAACGACCTTCACGATGCAAAGTGCTGTGCCGTCAGCATCGGTAAGGAGAGCAGCACGGGAGATAATCTTCATACAAACTACGGACGCAAATCGGGCTATCAATATCAGATGGAAGCCGTATTTTTGGCATACCGTTCGGGCTGGTGCAAGGAAAAGATCGGCTCGCACATCATCCGCAACAACAAGATCCACGATTGCGGACAATGTGGAATCGTGGGACATCTCGGATGCGCATTTTCTCGCATTGAACACAATCATATCTACAACATTGCCAAGAAGATGGAATTTTGGGGACATGAGATCGCCGGTATCAAGCTGCACGCTCCGTTGGACGTGGTCATGGAGAACAATAACATCCACGATTGCACCCTCGGCACCTGGCTCGATTGGCAGGTGCAGGGCATGCGCATTACGCGGAACGTCTACCACCACAACGACCGCGATCTGATGATTGAGGTCACGCACGGTCCCTGCACGGTGGACAACAATCTGTTGCTTTCGGATTTCTCCCTGCAGGACGCCGCACAGGGAACGGCGTACGTGCATAACCTGATCACCGGCTTTACCTGGACATACTCCGCTCGTGATCGCTCAACGCCCTATCATTTTCCGCACTCCACACAGATCGCGGGAAGCTCTACCACGTTCGGTGGAGACAACCGCGTCCTGAACAATCTGCTTCTTGGACGCGTGTCGGCGGCAGAGTATGTCAGCGAGCGCATTTATGTCGGACACATGGGAGAGCTCTACGATCGCTATTCAACACCCGAGGAATATCCGATTCGCCTCAAGGAGCATACGGGCTATGACCACGGAAAATATCATCACGTGCCGCAACCCGTATGGATCGAGGAGAACGCCTATGCAGGCTATGCCAAGCCCTTCCGTGCCGAAAAGAACCCGATTATGACCGACGGAATGTCTGACGACATACGCGAGGAAAACGGAGAATGGATTCTGACGCTGATGGTTCCCGCATCGGTCACGGAGGCATCCTGTGAGGCTGTCACCACCCAACGGCTCGGAACGCCTCGCATCACCGAAGCACCCTACGAAAATCCCGACGGCACGCCGATCGATTTTACAATCGATATGATGGGTGATCGACGCACGGGAGATATTATCCCGGGACCCTTTGCAGGTCTTGCGACAGGCAAGCAAGAGCTTGTGGTTTGGAAGAAATAAACCCGAAAAAGGAGAAATTGTTATGATTTATCACGTTTCAATTTACGGAAATGATCAAAACACAGGATCGGCAGAAGCACCCTTCCGCACCATCAATCACGCGGCACAGGTCGCCGTGGCAGGTGACACCGTACAGGTGCATGAGGGAATCTACCGTGAGTGGGTCGACCCCAAATTTGGCGGAACAGATGAGAATTGCCGCATCGTCTATGAAGCCGCTCCGGGCGAGCATCCCATCATCAAGGGCTCGGAGATCGTCACCGATTGGGAAAGAGTCGAGGGGACGGTCTGGAAAAAGGTACTCCCCAACGCGATGTTCGGGGACTGGAATCCCTATTCCCAAGAGGTGGAGGGGGATTGGCTGTGTGAACCCATCACACATCCCGCGCATCTTGGGGACGTATATATCAATGGTATTTCCATGTATGAGGCACCCACAAAGGAGGATCTGTACCGTGCAGAAATGCGGACGGTATGGGTACAGAACGGCTTTCACTACAAGAAAGAGACGGTTTTACATCCCGAGCAGACCGTGTATCAATGGTATGCCGAGGTGGATGTCGATACCACAACACTTTGGTGTAACTTCCAAGAGGTTGATCCGAATGCGTCGCTGATCGAGATCAACGTGCGCAAAAGCTGCTTTTATCCCACAAAAAGTGGGCTCAATTATATCACCCTGCGCGGCTTTGAGATCGCGCACGCCGCCTGCCCATGGGCGCCTCCAACAGGTGATCAGGTTGGTATGGTGGGACCGCATTGGTCAAAGGGCTGGATCATTGAGAGCAACTGTATGCATGACGCAAAGTGCAGTGCCGTCAGCATCGGAAAGGACTACGCAACAGGAGATAACGACTCCACGCGCTTTGGCAGGAAGTCGGGACATCGCTATCAGGCAGAGGCGGTCTTCCTGGGGCTTCGCATGGGATGGAATCGCGAGACCGTCGGCTCGCATCTCATTCGCAACAACGAGATCTATGATTGCGGACAGAACGGTATCGTGGGACACATGGGCTGTGCCTTCTGCCGTATTGAGCATAATGAGATCTATAACATTGCCGTGAAGCACGAATTCTGGGGACATGAGATCGGTGGTATCAAGCTTCACGCGGCAGTGGATACGGTAATTGAAGACAACAATATCCACCACTGCAATCTTGGAACCTGGTTGGATTGGCAGGCGCAGGGAACACGTGTTACGCGCAATGTGTACCATCATAATGACCGCGACCTGATGATTGAGGTGACACACGGACCCTGTACGGTCGATCATAACCTGCTTTTGTCGGAGTTCTCATTGGATAATCACGCACAGGGAACAGCATATGTACATAACGTGATCGCGGGAGGCTTGCGGATGCTGAAGGTTCTTGATCGCGCAACTCCTTATCATTTTCCCCATACCACCGAGGTGGCAGGCTATTTGCCTGTGTATGGCGGAGACGACCGTGTGCTCAACAACCTGTTTGTCGGTCGCTATACGGGACGCGGCGCCCCTCTTCCCATTGGAAATTTCAATGCGATGTATGATTCGTTCCATACGCCCGAGGAATATGCTGTTCGAATGAACACACCGAAGGAAAATCGGCACGCGCGTACAAGGTATGAAAAAATTGCCCAGCCCGTCCTGATCGATGGAAACGCCTATTCGGGTCACGCCTATCCCTTCCGCGCCGAGCAGAACGCGACCGTGGCAAGCGGTATGGAAGCAACCGTTGAGGAGCAGAACGGAGAGTGGATTCTGACGCTGCAGATCCCCGAGGTGATTGCAAAAGCAAAATGCACACCCGTGACCACAGAGCGATTGGGAACCCCTCGTGTGACCGAGGAGCCTTACGAGAATCCCGACGGCACGCCGATCGATTTTACAA
>JAZOPW010000171.1:0-6551 GCA_045655785.1 Eubacteriales bacterium | reverse complement strand
AAGCCGTTGTCTACCTCGATGTAGAACCACGCGCCGCCGTCAAGCATACGGAAGGTCTCAAATTCGCGCTTGACAAGCTCTCGCACCTCGGCAGGTGTTCCGTGGGTCATGGTGTAGGCTCTGTCGGTATGTACCTCCACGGCAAGCCCCAGCTCGCGACAGCGTGCGGCAAGCTCCTCCATGTTGAAGGCGGGGATCTGCGGCCAGATCGAGGTCACACCAACCTCTCGCAGATCGGGCAGGATCTGTGAGATCTGTCCACAGCTGTGGAAGTGTACGTCAAGACCCGCGTCCACAGCAGGCTGAAAGATCTTTTTCAGGCGCGGCTTGAAGAAGCGACGCCAATGCTCGGGGCTCATCAGAAGCGCGCGCGCCGAGCCGTAGTCGTCTCCAAGGAAGACGGCATCACAGCCTGCCTTGATCGAGCGCTCCATGCAGACACGGTAATATTCAGCCAGCGCGTCGGCAAGCTTGCCGATCTCGGGCTCGTCCATGGCGATGTCGCACAGCACGTTTTCGTCACCGTAAATTGCGATCAGACGCTCGTACAGACCGTTGCACCAGGGCATCATGGTGTAAAGTCCCTTTTCCTTGCGCGCGCGGACGTCGGCGGCAAAGGCGTCAAACTCGGGACCCGACAGACTTGGCGGCTCGGGGAGGCGGTAGTTGGCGATCTCCTCGGCAGAGGTGATCGGTCGCTTGTACGCGATGCCCGCGATACCGAAAATGCGGTATTCCCAGACCGTCCCCCATTTGTCGGTTTTGAAGGCATGGAAGTTTCCGTTGCTGTCAAAATCGGTGGGGAGAGGCTGCTCGGCAGTACGGCGGCTGAATTCTAAAAAATCGCAGGGGAGCGTGGAGAAGAGGTCGTTGAGCTTGTCGCCATGCTCCCAATATCCCGCGCGGCTGTAGCAATGGCGCAAGGCGGGCTTGTCGACCGATTGAAAGTGCATGGCGCGTTTGACTCTTTCGCGGCTGGTCATAATCATATCCTCCTTTTGAAGACCGTGGATTTTTTTATGCATGGTATTTGTAGCAGAGTAGAGAACAGAGTGGTCAAAGGAAAACTATTGTTGGAATAGGGTCTTGGCGGCGGGATCATCGCGAACAACGCGACCGTGAAGCCAGTGCTAACAAAGACTGGT
This sequence comes from Eubacteriales bacterium, assembly GCA_045655785.1. Classification (GTDB taxonomy): domain Bacteria; phylum Bacillota; class Clostridia; order Oscillospirales; family CAG-272; genus UMGS1865. Next base: position 5,406 of record JAZOPW010000171.1, on the reverse strand, counting down.
CGCTATGTGGCATTTTAGAATCTTCAAACAGATTCTAAAATGCTCAACTTTAGGTGAAATAATATAAATCAAGTGCTTACAAAGGTTGGTCGCTATGGGGTATTTTGATTCTGAAATCAGAATCAAAATACTCAACTTCAGCGAAAGCAAAACCGCAAATACTCAACTTTTGGATCGGCGGCGGGAGTAGAACCCCCGCCCTACGAATAGAGTTCTTTGTGTGGTGAACAGAGTTGTCGAGGGAAAACTATCGTTTGGAGCGGGCAGGGTCTCGGTGGTCCCTGACCGCTAGCGGGAGCAATTGTTAATCTAAAGCAATCAAAATTATGCCAATTTAGCAAATACCTTTTTAGGGGAAGTTTTTGAAGGGGGTGTGGGGGGAACTTTTTTCAAAAAGTTCCCCCCACAAAAAACTACGTTCTATACTGCTTTTGTGCTTCCTCGGCGATGCCGTGGCGGAGGAGCTTTTGGGAGGAGTTTTTGGGGAAGGGAAGGTCGCGCAGAAGATAGGATTTGATGCGTTTGTAATCGGGGACGGCGCAGTTGGCGTCCGAGAGGGCGCGGCGTATCTCCAGGTCGAGCTGATCTGCGGTAAAGCCGTCGCCAAAGACCTCGCGCATACGGTCGAGGTCGGGAAGGATCACGGCAACAATGTCGAGTCCCTTTTTTCTGCCGCCTTCAAGACCCACCACCATCGATTCTTTGACAAAGGGCGTCCGATCGAGAAGCGCTTCCAGCTCCTCGGGATAGACCGTCCTGCCGTTTGCGGTGGTGATGGCATTGCTTTTGCGACCCGTGATATACAGGAAGCCGTCGGGGTCAAGATAGCCGAGGTCACCCGTGTAGAACCAGCCGTCGCGCAGGACGCGGGCGGTTTCGGTCGGATCCTCAAAGTAGCCAAGCATGACGTTTTCACCTTGGAAGCGGATCTCGCCCGTGCCGTTGTTTTGCGGGTCGTAGATGTCCAACAGCGTGTTCGGGGTTGCCATTCCCACCGACGTGTCGCGGAAAAAGCTGTCACGGTTGAGCGCAACGATGGGGGAGCATTCGGTCAAGCCGTAGCCCTGGATCGCCAAAAAGCCAAGCTCGCGCAGACCCTTCAGCGTTTCGGGTGAGACCGAAGCACCGCCCGAGATCAGAAGTCGCAGTCTGCCGCCGAAGCTTGCGTGGATCTCGGAAAAAGCCTTTTTCTTTGCCGCAGAGCGCAGACCCTCGTGTGCGATGGCGTCGGTCAGCTTGACGGTGGAGCGTACCTGCTTTTCCAGACCCAGCTTGCGGACGTTTGTCTGAATTTTTTCGTATATGGTCTCCAACAGCATCGGCACGCACAGCATGACCGTTGGAGAGAAGGTGCGCATGTCTTGCGTCAGATGGCGCAGACCGCGCGAGAATGCCACCGTGGCGCCGCGCGAGAGCGGACAGAGAAATCCGCAGGTGCATTCATAGGCGTGGTGCATCGGCAGGACCGACAGAAAGAGATCCTGCTCGTCAATGGAAATCATTTTGCACATCTCGCTCAGGTTGAAGCAGAGATTACGGTGCGAGAGCATCACACCCTTTTCCTTGCCCGTGGAGCCCGAGGTAAAAAGGATCACGCCCACGGCGTCGGGGTCGGGGGAGAGATCGAGATAGGAGCGGTCGGAGGCGTCGATCAGCAGGCGACCCTCGTCGATCAGGTCGGGGAGCGCGGAAAAGCCGATGCGTGTCAAAGTGGGAAGTCTGCCCTCCAATTTTTGCTCGACCGACGCCGAGCAGATGATCGCCGACGCCTGTGTGCGCTGTGCGATCTGTTCGATGGCGTGAGGGGAGAGCGATTTATCGATCGGGACGGCAACGCCCATGCCGCACAGAACCGCAAGATAGGCGGTTGCCCAAGAGGCAGAGCTTTCGCCCGCGATCAGGATCCGTGTTCCGCCGAGACCGCGCGCCAGCAGAGCGGTACCGAGCGCGTCAACGTCCTCGGAAAAGCGGCGGTAGCTGATGCTTTGCATTGCGTCCCCGTCTTTTTGCAAGAACAGGGGCTTTTCACCGTAGCGATCGGCAACGGCGTGATAGAGTGCTTTGAGCGTTTCGTAACGCTCGGTGGGGTAATTTTGGTATGGCATGGAACCTCCTTGAGATGGGTGGCTGTACAATGAAAAGAACTATTTGTAATTATTCATAAATTACTTAGCCGCTTTTCTCTTGCAAGAAGGAGGCGCAAGATGAAAAAAGGCTCGCAAGCTCGCCGCAAATCGCTACGCGAGTTTGCCTAACAAAAGAGAACGCCGTAAAAAGTGTTTCGCCCTCTGCGGAGGGCGAGGAGGCGGAGGAACTCGGGCTTGCCCGATTCCCTACTCCCGAAGGGAGTTTGCGGCTTCTCCACCGCGCAAGCTTTTGAAAAAGCTTGACCAAAACTTTCCAACAATTGATCGACAATTTATGGGCTTTCACCCTCTGTCAATCGTCACAACGGTAAAATAAGAGGGGTCGATGCGGCTGATGCGGTCGGCAACGGCGCGCTTGATCTCGTCATTGCCAAGCTTGCTTTCAAAGGGTACCAGGATGTCAAAAATCAGATTGGAATGCGTCTCTCCCGTAACAAAACGGAAGTCGTGAATGCGAAATGCGGGGTCGATTTCGCGCACGGCGGAGTCCACAAGCGAGCGCAAAGCACTCACCTGCTCGTCATCGGTGACGATGGGGTCCATGTGAATGGTCGCGAGGATCCCGTACTCACGACGCAGCGTCTGCTCGATGTTGTCGATCATGTCATGGGTGCGGAAAACGTCCTCTTTGCCGTCCACCTCCACGTGCAGCGCCGCGATAATATGCCCGGGACCGTAGCTGTGAACCGTCAGATCGTGGATGCCGAGCGCACCGGGGGTCTGCTCGATCAAATCGGTGATCTGCTTGACGGTCTCCTCGGAGGGGGCTTGCCCCAGGATCGAGTTTTTGGTGTCGTTGAGGATGCGTACCCCTGCCACAAGGATCAGAACGGCAACGATCACGCCCATGTAGGCGTCGAGATCGACCGTGAGCGAGGGGAAGAGGATGAGGATCAGGGTGGCGATCAGGACGGCACCCGTGGAGAGCACGTCGGAAAGACTGTCCACGGCGGTGGCACGCATGACTGCAGAGTCGATGCGCTTGCCGATCTTTCGGTTGAAGAGACCGAGCCAGAGCTTGACCAGAATCGAGCCGAGTAGCACACCCACCGCTACCCAGGAGCGCTCGGGAGGCGCAGGGGAGAATATCTTTGTGACCGATTCCTTGAATAGATCAATGCCGATCAGCAAGATCAGAAATGAAACGATCATCGACGCCACGTATTCGATCCGCGCGTGTCCGAAGGGATGCTCGCGGTCGGCGGGCTTTGCCGAGATGCGGAAGGAGATCAGCGAAATGATCTGCGAGCCGGCATCTGAGAGATTGTTGACGGCGTCCGCAGTGATGGCGATCGAGCCGTAGAGGGTTCCCACCAAGAATTTGGCGACAAAGAGCAGCAGGTTGAGCAGAATTCCCGTGACGGAGACCAGCGTGCCGTAGCCTCTGCGCACACGCGGATCAGAGGTTTTGGTGTGGTCTTTTACAAAAATACGCGATAGGAGTTCGGTCATGATAGATCCTTTCTTGTTTCAGGATTGTTTTGGGGCTTCGGTGATGTTGGTCGCCCAAGAGCCGTTGGAGACCAGCACGGTTCCGAGGATGGCTTTGAGAATGTCAATGCCCTGTGTGAAAAGAAAGACAAGTGTGACGGGAAGCGCTGTGAAATGGGCGAGCGTAAAGGCAATCACCACGTTAACGCACCAGACGTAGCCTGAATCAAACAGGAAGGTGATCACGGTCTTGCCGCCCGAGCGCAGGGTGAAGTAGGAGGCGTTGAGATAGGCGTGAAGGGGAGCTGTAGCCGCCGTGATCAGCGTCAGCACCACGGCAATCGAGCGCACCTCGGCGGTGGTGTTGTAGAGATGGGGGAAGAAGGGCGCACAGACCGCGACGAGAATTCCCGAAAGTGTTCCCATGAACAGCGAAAAGGCGATCATCTTCCGTGCCGCGTCGCGTGCCTCGTCGGTCTTTCCCGCACCAAGCAGGTGACCGAGACAGATGGCAATGGCGGAGCCGACCGCCATGAACAGCACCGAAAAGGTGTTGGATACCGTGTTGGAGATGTTGATTGCCGAGACCGCCGCGATGCCGCGCACCGAGTAGCATTGCAGAAGCATTGCCTGCCCTGCCGCCCACAGCGTTTCGTTGATCAGAAGCGGCGTTCCCATGATCAGAACCCGTTTGACCAAGTGCGCGGGAATGTAATACGAGCGATAGGCGCCCTTGATAAATTGACATTTTTCGCTGCGCAGATGCGTCCAGAGCATCACAGCGGCGCATTCGACAAAGCGAGAGATCACCGTGGCAATCGCCGCGCCCGCAACGCCCAGCGCGGGAGCCCCAAATTTTCCAAAAATCAGAACGTAGTTGAGCGCGAGGTTGATGACCACACCCAAAATGCCCGAAAGCATGGGGGGAACGGTGTGCCCGATCTCGCGCAGGGTGCCGGCGTAGATCTGCGTGACGGTATAGGGGAGCAGACCGATCAGCGAGATGGCAAGATACTGCTTGGCGTATTGCAGGGTCAGCGTAAGGTCACCCGTCTCACCGCCCTCGTGCAGATAGAGCATGATCAAGGGTTCACCGCAAAAGAGCAACAAAGCCATCGCACCCGCGAACAGGATCAGACAGGAATAGAGCTTAAAGCGGAAGGTGTGACGCACGCCGTCGTGGTCGCGTTTTCCGAAGAATTGCGCCGTGAAAAGCCCTGCACCCGAGACGGCTCCGAAGATGCAGAGATAGAAGACGAACAGAAGCTGGTTGACGATGGAAACACCCGACATTTGCTCGGTTCCCACCATGCCCACCATGATGTTGTCCAAAAGGCTGATGAAATTCGTGATGGCGTTTTGAACCAGGATCGGCAGCATGACGGCAAGCATCGATTTGTAAAAATCCTTGGTTCCGACGTATTTTTTCAGATTCATAAAAGAGGGTCTCCTTGAGATTGACAGGGGGTACGTATTTTTTAACCGTTTCGGCGGGAAGCCCCCGCCATACGAATAAAATTTTCGTGTGGTGAACAGAGTTGGTAAGGCGGCGGGAATAAGCCCTTGCCCTACGAAAGAAACGTGTTATTTTGCGAAAGCCGTGGAAAAGCTATCGTTTGGAGCGGTCAGGGTCTTGGCGGTGCCTGACCGCTAGCGGGAGCTATTGTTTATCTAAAGAGAACAATCTTTCCCGATTTAGCAAATAACCTTTTTTGGGGAAGTTTTTGAAGGGGGTGCGGGGGAAACTTTTTTCAAAAAGTTTCCCCCGCAAAAGGAAACCCTATATTATCCCCAATATTTTCTATCGAGGCTGCGGAGCTGGATGGCT
>JAZOPW010000170.1:0-6913 GCA_045655785.1 Eubacteriales bacterium | reverse complement strand
GCCATCATGCATCGCCGACGTGTGCTTTTGCCTTGTGATTCGGGCTCGCTCCTGCTCTTTCCCGAGCTGTTGGACGCGTCGGGGCTGTTGCTTGTGTTGCGCATTTCGGCACCGATGCAAAGGGTCAAGCGGCTCTTTGGGTTGATGGAGCGATCCGATTTTGTGTATGCCGAGGCGGCCGTTTCCGAGTCACTTCCTTCCTCGGCTCCTGCGGATGAGGATCTTTTTGAAATGCTCTCCGAAAATCTCTTTTATGCCGACCGCATCCTCGGTACCGTTCCCGAGCTTGGCATCTGGGCGCGTACCTCCTTGCTCGCGCATTACATGGGCTGCCGCCTCGATCACAGCTTTTTTCCGTCTCAGGAGCTTCCGATCGCGAAGGACGAGGAGGGGAGGCTGATCGCCTTTTTGCTTTGCACCTTTGCCATGCTGCGCATCCATGAGGGACATGTCGGTACGGCAGGGAGTGATCCGCAAGCCGACGCCCTGACCTATCACTACCGTGTTTCACTCGATTCGGCAGACACCGATTCCCAAGTAGCCCAAAAGAAACGGGAAGATCTGTTTGCGTTTCTCGATCTTCCCGTTTTTCGTGATTTTTCAATTGAAATGACGCCGCAGGGCGTCGTGCTGGAGGCGGTCCTGCCCAAGAAACAACGGACAGATCTTGCCGCCACGCTTCACAGCCTGCAGGACGTATGCTTGCGCATACGAATGGAGCTGCTCTCGGCGTAAGGACGCGTTCTTACCACTCGATCACGTCCGTGGACGGACGTCTTGTCCACATGCCCGACGTGAAGTCGGGCATGGCTTGCGGAAGTCCGCCTGCGGCAACCGATGCCTCCGAGAGGGCGGTTACCGACATCCAAGCCGCCGCGTCGTAGACGTCGATCGGCATGGGCTTGTCCTCAAGCAGGCAATCGATAAATACGCGCAGCTCGATCGCATCCATTCCGCCGTGCCCGATCCTGATCTTTTCCTCGGTCATCTCCCGCCATACGCGCGGCAGATACTCGGCTTCAAAGCGTGCCGCGTTACCGAAATTTTCGCGGTAAAACTTGGGGGTGTCGAAGGTCTCCGCCTCACCTGCCAGATAGACCGTGTTGGTGTTCTGCTCATACAGACCGCGTGTGCCGTGAACTGTGAATTCTCTTGCATAGGAGCGCGGAAGGGTGGTGTCCAGACGTAGGGAGATCGTCGAGCCGTCGGCACAGGTGATCAGCGTGTTGACAACATCCCCCTGGCGGAATTTCTTGCCCACCAGCTCGGGGTATTTGTCGGCATTTTGCGCGATATAATCCTCCATGCCCGCAGAACGCGATGCGACCGAAACTAAGGAGACCATGCGGTTTCCGCGATTGATGTTGAGGATCTTTGCGATCGGACCCAGCTCATGCGTGGGGTAGTTTTCGCAATTGCGCGTCAGATAGTTGCGCAGGCGATAGTGACGATTGATCTCACCGCCCGCGATCTCCTCGGCAAGATAGTGCGCATAGGCACCGTGGCAATGCACCACGTCACCCAACAGACCGCGCCGCACCATGGCGGTAGCAAGTAGCTCGGATTTTCCGAAGCAGCAGTTTTCCATCAGCATCAAGGGAGTTCCCGTGCGCTCCTGCATCCGAACCATGCTCCAAAGGCTTTCCAAGGAGTAGGCTCCTCCCACCTCAAGTGCTGTGGGAATGCCTGCTTCAAGCGCGTCGGTTGCGATCTCCACGTGCGTTTCCCATGAGGTGGCAACGTAAACCGCGTCGAGCGAGGCTTGAGCAAGCAGATCCCTGTAATTCACCGACGCAAAGGGACGTCTACCGTATTGCGCTTCTGCCGCAGCGGCGGCCGCCTCGGTACGGTCGGCATATTCGTCACACACAGCCGTGATCTCTACGTCTGGCATGGTCATCAGCAGGCGCATCATGGATCTTCCTCGGCAACCGTAGCCGATCACACCAAGCTTCAGCTTTTTCATACTATCATACCTCCAAAATACGGGTCTTTTTGAGCAATCAAAAAGTTTGTTTGATTATATTATAAAAAACATGGGCAAACTCGTCAATGGAAATTCGGACAATCGATCTTTGAATTTGGCTTTTTTCGGTCTCGGCTGTAACCGATGCAGATTTTTGGCGACTAAACAGATAGGACGTCGCGTATGCGTCAAAAGCCGACCGAGCGCGTCCGAAGAAGCTTGCGAATCATGCTTTGAGGAAAGGGGGGAATTCACATCAAGCCCGAAACACGTGAAAAATGGAAACAAAAATTAAAGCTATGGGGAAAGCTGATCTTCAATTGGCGTTTTTTGATCTGCTTTGGCATCGGCTGGATGATCACAAACGGCTGGAGCTATCTCATGCTCGGTATTGGCTTGCTGACACGGATCAAATGGATGATCGCGGTGGCATCCGCATATCTGGCGATCTTGTGGATTCCCTTTTCGCCCGAGAAGGTTGTGACGGTGGCGATCGCCCTCTTCCTTGTCAGGCGCCTGTTTCCAAAGCATAACGAGTCCCTGCGCCAACAGATCATGCAAGCGGCAGGGCAGGAAGAAAAGAAGGGAAAGGGATCCAAGAAGGCAAAAACGCCATCAGCCTCGGATTCTGCCTCTCCCGATTCCACCGCCCCGACCCCAAAGGAATGACCCATATATAAGGCTTTTTCAAGGGCTTTTGCTCGCGAAGGAGCCTTTTTGCTTTTTGAAAAAAGATCAAAAGACCACGTGCCGCACCCGATGGAGTGCGATCTTACGAAACGAGCCGTCAAGACATCCGACGGTCAGGATGGCGTCACGGTTGTAAAACACACCGCTTTCCCCGTTGGCGTAGGTCACGTAGAGCTTGTCGCGCATACGCAGGGGCTGTGACTCGACCGTGATAAAGCGCAGACGTGTGGTGTCAAGACGCACGGTCGAGCCGTCCTCGGCGGTGCATTCAAGCTCGTTATCGGCAAGGATCCCCTTGCAAAACTCGCTGTCATCACTGTAAAAGCGCGTACAGCGGAGAATGGTATCGGGATCGATCGGCGCGTAGCCCTGCGGCGTTTCCTTGGCGCGGGAACGGATATGGGCGACCAATTCCTTTGCCGTAAGAAGTGCCACGCCGTCCATCTCGCGGGGCAGGGAAAGCCTGCAGTCGGGCTCGGCAAAGACCACCGCACCCCAGACGGGTCGCTCGATCCTGTAAAAGGTCTTCATGCAGTGGATGAACTGATTGGTGGTTCCCACAGGGCTTTTGAGTACCTTGTGAACCCCGTTTTCCTTGTTCTGATAAAAGCTTGCGCCCTCACAGCCGATCTCGCCCTTCCAATTTTTGATCTCAAGCACGAAGGGCGTGTCCTTGTATATGACCATCAGATCCTTTTCGAGGTAGAGCTTTTTATGCGGCACCACCACGTTTCGGATGACGCAATCAAAGCTTTCGCGCAGCAAGCGGCAGACGGCTTCCTCACCGTTGCTCCCGAACTGCTCGATCTCCTCGATCGGTTCAAGTCCCTGTCCGCGCGAGCGTGTTACCATGGTCTTCAAAAAATTGCTCATATGTCCCCCGTTTGTGTTTTCGTAAAAGGCTATCAAAAGGATAGGCAATATCGCACAATTCGCGGCCATCGCCTATCGTATAACATATCTATATGGGTGATCGTGCGACGCGATGGATCAGCCCTCCAATTCGGCGTAGATCTCCAGAAGTCGCTCCTCGACCTCATTCTTTCGGGCGTCCAGCTCGGCGGCGCGGACGTAGTCCGATGCGGCGGAGCCGAACAGCTCGGTTTCGATCTGCTCCAACTCGGTCTCCAAAACTTCGCATTCGCGTTGCAGCCGTTCAAGCCGCGCCTTTTCCTTTCGTGCCTCGGCGGCGGCTTGCTTATTCTTCAGATATTGCTCCTTGGCAGAGCTGACCGTCGGTTCTGCGGCGGTGCTTTGCCCCATGCTGCTCTCGCGCTCAGCGATCCGTGCCGCCTTGTATTCGCCAAATTCGGTGTAGCCCTTGCCGGGATGATCGACGTGATAGTCGAGCAGGTCACCGGGGAAGGCGTCACCCGGCTTCAGCTCCAGGATCCGCGTGGCAAGCTTGTCGATCAGATAGCGGTCATGTGAGACTGTGATGATGGTGCCGTCAAACTGCTCCAGCGCACTCTCCAACGCCTCGCGGGAGTCGATGTCAAGGTGGTTGGTAGGCTCGTCGAGCACCAAAAGATTCATGCGAGAGAGGATCAGCTTTGCAAGTGTCAGTCGGGCGCGCTCGCCTCCGCTGAGCACCGACACCGTCTTAAAGACGCTTTCTCCCGTAAAGCGGAACATTCCGAGTGTGTTGCGCACGGCGGTCTCGGTCATGGTGGGGTAGGCGTTCCAAAGCTCGTCAAGCACCGTGTTCTCGGGTGTGAGATTCTGATTTTCCTGGTCGTAATAGCCGACCTCGACGTTATATCCGATCTCGAGACATCCTCCCGTGGGGGCGAGCTGACCCAGAATCAGCTTGATGAGCGTCGATTTTCCGCATCCGTTCGGACCGATGACCAGCACGCGCTCCTGTCGCTTGATCAGGAAGGAAAGGTCGGAAAACAGCTCGCGTCCGGGATAGGACATCGAAAGCTTGCGTGCCTCCAGCACGTCATTTCCCGAGGCAAGTGACTCCGAAAACTGCATACGGATCGCGCGAGGCGCATCCTGCGGACGCTCCAGCTTTTCCATTTTATCAAGCAGCTTCTGTCGGCTCTCGGCGGCGATGATGTTGCGCTCTCGGTTCCACGCGCGTTGCTGGGCGATATAAGCCTCCTGACGCGCGATCTCCTTCTGCTGATTTTTCCAATGACGCTCGGCGATCTCGCGGTCGATCCGTCTCTGCTCCATGCTCTTGGAGTAGCCGCCCGTGTAAAGCTTGGCGCGGTGATGCTCGATGGCAAGCGTTTTGTTGGTCACACGGTCGAGGAAATAACGGTCGTGCGAGATCACCATCACGCACTTGGGATAGGAGACCAAAAAGCTCTCCAGCCATGCAAGCGTTGCGATGTCGAGGTGGTTGGTCGGCTCGTCGAGCATCAGAATGTCGGGCTCGCGTGAGAGCTCGATGGCAAGCGCCAGACGCGTGCGCTGACCGCCGCTGAGCGTTGCCACCGATTGCTCTGTGGCAGTGCGGTCAAAGCCGAGCTTTTGTAAGATCGATGCGCATCTGCCGCGGAATTCCAGTCCGCCGTCGGCAACGTATGCTTCATGCAGGTCGGTATATTCGCGGATGACAGCCTCGTCTCCGCTTTTCAGCTTTCCCTCCAGCTCGGCAAGCCGTATTTCGGCGGCGAGCAAATGGGGAAAGGCTTGGTACATACGCTCGATCACTCTTTGATTCTCGTCTTTACAATCGAACGCGCCGTCCTGTGACAGCACGCCAAGGGTCTTGCCCTTGGAGAAAAAGACGCTTCCCTCGGTGGGCTCATATTCGCCCGTGATCAGGCGAAAGAGTGTGGATTTTCCGCATCCGTTGACACCGATGATGCCGAGCTTGTCGTTCTCCTCCAAGGAAAACGAGACCTTTTCGAGAATCGGTGTGGTGCCGAAGGAGAGGGAAAGGTCATTGACACTGATTGCGATCATGATCGGTCTCCCTTCGGTCAGAATTTGGTTTTTGCTTCGATCGCCACGCCGAGGATCCGCGCGCGACCGATCTCAAAATCCTCGGGAGAGAGGATGATGGGGGAATAGTCATCGTTCTCGGGAGAGAGGATGATGCGGCGCGGCTCCTTGTGAAAGCGTTTGACCGTTGCGCTGTCGCCGTCCACAAGGCATGCGACGATGTCACCGTTTTCGGCGTACTGCTGCTTGTGGAAGAGGACGTAGGTGCCGTCCACGATGCCGCAGTTCTTCATGCTGTCGCCGCAGACCTCCAGATAAAAATATTCCTCGGTGTCGCTGACGTCGGCAAACTCGCGACCGAGAAGGGTTTCGTCGGTGACGATCGGGGTACCCGCGCGGATCACGCCGATCACGGGAACCATTTTTCGCGCGCGCATACTGCGGTAGGACGCCTCGGTGCGGAGCTGTCCCACAGAGGTTCCGAGCAGCTCGTCGAGGCTGATCGAGAAAAACTCGGCAATGCGAGCCAGCTTGTCTGCCTTCGGGCAGGAGCGTCCGTTTTTCCAATCGGTAAAGGTCGAGGGAGAGATTCCCGTTGCCTTGGTTACCTGATAAACCGTGACGTTGTGTGATTTGAGGAGCTTTTCAAATGCGGCGTATTCCATAATTGTTCATCCTGTTCTATCTTTGCTTTTTGCCGTCTGCTTTTCTTGTTTGTTTGTAACAAATATTACGGAAACCCGAAATAAGTATTGACAAAAGTTCGGAAATGCGTTATAATGATGCTACAGAAACATTATACCGAATCTTTCGGAAAATGTCAATAGAAAAATGAGGATTTCAAAAAATAAGAAGGAAAAAGGAGTGATTTTTATCTGCGAGATCTGTCAAAAAATGAACTGTTTGCCACAATGTCCGAATTATATTGAAAAAAAGCCCCGAATCCATTGTGTCTCATGCGGAGAGCGATTGGATCTTGGAGAGGGCTTTTACACGATACACGGATTTCCGTACTGCGAGAGCTGCTTGGATTTTGCGGATGCCGAGACATTGATTCGGATTTGCGAAATTCCGAAGCGGAAATGGCTGGAGCAGATGGGGTTCGAATATCAAGAATTAAAAAACGAAAACTGACGGAGGTGTTATGGGAGAGGAAAAACTGAAAAGAGGCTCGGAAAGAGATCGGGAGCGAATCGAGGCGGCGCGCAATTTTTTGTGCGGATACCGCTTGTGTCTGGATATGCTGGATCTGCGTCGTTATGAGCGCAAGCGGGCGTATCGCTACGAGGAGGAATGCAACTGCTCGGACATTCTTTCGGGGAGCGTAGCCTATTGGAAGGGGCGGATCCGCGAGGT
>JAZOPW010000169.1:0-3454 GCA_045655785.1 Eubacteriales bacterium | reverse complement strand
CCGCCTTCAGCGTAGTCACCGCCCTCCACCTCATGACGCGTCATGACAAAAGCGCCTACAAGCTGTCCCTTGTATTTCTGATCCTGCTCTTACCCGTGTTCGGCGGCGCGTTCTATTGGATCTTCCATTTTCAAACCACTACGGTGGGCTTCCGTCGCAGTCTTTCCAAGCTGGAAAAGGCGGCGCGCAAATCCTTCCGTGTTGCCAAGCAGTCCGAGGATCCCTTCGGACAGGCAATCGCCTCGGCTCCCGAGAGTCGCAAGCTCCTGCACTACATGAAGCAAAGCACCCCCTTCCCTGTTTACGGCAATACAGAGACAAGGTATTATCCCTCGGGGCGCAAAATGCTCTTTGATCTGTTGGAGGATCTGAAGCATGCCGAGCATTATATTTTTTTGGAGTATTTCATCATTGCAGACGGTGTGATGTGGAATTCGATCCTTGAGATCCTTCGAGAACGCGTCAAGGCAGGCGTGGATGTCCGCATCATATACGACGACCTCGGCTGTTTCCTCTCTCTTCCTTCCAATTACGCCAAGACACTTCGCTCCTACGGCATCCAATGTATGCTCTTCAATCCCTTCCATCCGTTTCTGACCAGCATCCAGAACAACCGCGATCACCGCAAGATCGTTGTAGTAGACGGTCGAATCGCCTATACGGGTGGGGTCAATCTTGCCGACGAGTATATCGATGAAAAGATCAAGCACGGCAAATGGAAGGATTCCGCCATCCGCCTGTGCGGGGAGGGTGCGTGGAGCTTTACCGTGATGTTTTTGCAGACATGGGGTCTGTTGGCAAAAAAGGAAGAGCCTTATGAGGACTACCGTCCCAAGAACGAACCTTGTGCGGAGAGAACCGACGGTTGGGTACAGCCCTATACCGACAGTCCCATGGACAAGGAGAACGTGGGTGAGCACGTTTATTTGCAGATCGTGGAGCAGGCGCAAACATACCTGTATATCACCACCCCTTATTTGACGGTGGATGACGGAATGCTGTCTGCCCTGAAGCTATCCGCAAAAAGCGGAGTGGATGTGCGGATCATCATGCCCGAGATCCCCGACAAAAAGGCGGTGCATTTCACGTCGCGCTCCTATTACGAGCAGCTGATCCGTGCAGGCGTCAAGATCTACGAATACAACGGCGGCTTTATGCATGCCAAGCTCTTTGTTTCGGATGACGTCATTGCGACCGTGGGAACCGCAAATCTCGATTTCCGCAGTCTGTATCTTCATTTTGAATGTGGAACCTGTCTGTATCGGACAAGCTCGATTCAAAGCATCAAGGAGGACTTTCTGGAAACGCTGGAATCCTGCCGTCAAATCGAAGAAAAGGATTGCAAGGTCAATCTTTTCATGAAATTTTTCCAAAGCATCTGCCGCATTTTTGCGCCGCTGATGTGAGTGTAAACCTCGAGACACAGAACCATCCTATTTAGAGCCTTTCAGTCCCGCCATTCTCAAGCGGAGACCGAAAGGCTTTTTTTGTATATGCAAGAAAATTGCAAGAAAAATGTCGAAAAAAGGCAACGGATCTCCTTGACAAGCCCTTGAAAGAATGGTAAAATATAAATAAAGTACAATGTTTTTGGGAGGCTTTGAAAGTTGTGAAGAGGCTATCGGTTTGCTTGCGTATGCTGTTGTTGCTTTTGTCGCTCACCCTGCTCGGTGGGTGCTATTCCCATGCCTCACGCCCCGCCTATCTCCCCTTTCCCGATGAATCGGAATCGGAGTCGGAGTCAGAGTCGACAACCGAACCCGCCCCTACGGGTAAGCGCGTGGCACTGACCTTTGATGACGGTCCGCGTCAGAATGCCGATCTCACCAAGCTGATCATCGACGAGCTTGCAAAATACAACTATCACGCCACCTTTTTTGTGCTGGGCAACCGCATCGCAAACGGTGACGAAATCCGCTACATGGCACAAACGGGAAATGAGATCGGTATCCACGGCTACACGCATGAATTTTATTATGACGAATGCAGTGAAGAAACCTATCACAGAGAGCTGGAGCAGACCAAGGATAAGATCATAAAATATCTTCCCGACTACAAGGTTCGTCTAATGCGTCCGATCGGCGGCAGGATCACGTCGGAGCGTTTGGTGACCTGCTCCTACTCTGTCATCATGTGGAGCGTCGATTCCCTGGATTATGAAAACAAGTATTACGCAGGGATCTCCGATGAGGATGCACAAAAAAGAGTCGATACCATCGTCTCCAACGTCATGTCCGACGTTCAAGAAGGAGACATCATCCTGATGCACGACATTTATGAAAGTACATACGATGCAGTCAAGATCATTCTGCAACGCCTGCACGAGGAGGGATATGAGGTCGTAACGGTATCCGAGCTGCTCGGTGAGTCACTTCAACCAGGAACCGAATATCACTCCATATATAATTAATTTAACACCGCGCCATCGGAGGTTCATTCCGCATGGCGCGTCTTTTTATCTTGTGCGTCGGCAACATCGACTCATATTCCACCCCTTGGCATCATATAAATGGAACGATAAACTCGATACGGAGGGGCAAAAATGACAGGATACCAAAATCGGATCCAAAAAAAGAGCCGTGGGCTGTCTGCAGAGGAGGTCGAGCGCTCACGAGCGGCGCACGGAAGCAATATTCTGACACAAAAAAAGGGAAAAAGCTTTGGTCGACGTTTCCTTTCCAATCTCAATGATCCCGTGATCCGTATCCTGCTCGGTGCGCTTGCCGTCAATCTGTTACTGATCTTTCGGGGCGCGGATTGGATCGAAACAGTCGGAATTGCGGTAGCCGTACTTCTTGCCACGCTGATCTCCACCATATCCGAGCATGGATCGGCGCGCGCGTTTGCCCGTCTTTCAGAGGAAACCGATTCGATGGTTTGCCGCATCCGTCGGGATGGTCGGGTATGCGAGCTTCCGATCTCACAGGTCGTCGTCGGAGACCGTGTCCTGCTGTCCTCGGGGGAAATGATCCCTGCCGACGGGCTTTTGGTCTCGGGAGAGCTTCGCAGTGACCAATCGGCAATGACGGGCGAGAGTCGCGAGATCCGCAAAACGCTCTCAAGTGACCAAACGCTCTCTCCATCTGCCCCGTCAGCCCTCTTTCGCGGCTGTACAGTCACAACGGGGAGCGGTGAAATGGAGGTGGTGGCGGTGGGGGACGCATCGTTTCTCGGTCAGATCTCACGCGAGATCCAGGAGGAGCAGCGCGACAGCCCCCTGAAGGTGCGACTGTCCAAGCTTGCCAAGCAGATCAGCGTGCTGGGCTATATCGCCGCAGTTTTGGTCGCCTTTGCCTGCCTTTTCAATGCCTTTTTCCTCGACAGCGGCATGCAACGCGAGGTGATCCTTTTGAAGCTTGCCGATCTGCCCTACGTATTGGAGCAGCTTCTGCACGCCTTTACGTTGGGACTGACGGTGGTGGTGACCGCAGTTCCCGAGGGACTTCCGATGATG
>JAZOPW010000168.1:0-3922 GCA_045655785.1 Eubacteriales bacterium | reverse complement strand
CTTCTTACTTGGAAATATGATATATTTTTATCCTCTTCTAAAAATTTTATATTAAATCGTTACTAATCCTGCTGTTCCCAAACCTCCGAGCATATATTCTTTTTCAAAAAGAATCGTTTTTTTATCTTGCCTTGCCGACGCCAATGCAGCCGAAATACCGGCGATACCACCACCGCAAACCGATACATCATATTCATAATTATTGATTGCCTTCAATTCATTCCGTTCCGATATTTCCTTATTCATAACCATCCAGGTTTTCCTTTCCCATGATGTGACAATCCATCAATACAATTTAAAAGTTCACCTTACGAAATAGTTAAAACGACCTTTCCAACATTCTTGCCCTGATAGAGAATATCATGCGCTTCCTCAGTTCGCTCAATGGGTAGTACTGCGTGAATGGTTGGCTTGACGAGTCCTGCTTCGATCTTGGGATAAACATCCCGAACAATTCCTGCAAGAATCGCTGCCTTTACCGCAGGCGTACGCGAACGAAGGGTACTACCGATAATTCTGACGTTTCTAACATAAATATTTTTAAGATCAATTTCGGTTTTGGTTCCAGCAAGTGCGGCGATCATAATCCATCTTGCGCCGTGGGTGAGATAGTGTATGCACTTACCCATGATCTCTCCGCCAAGACAGTCGATGGCTACATCAACCGAATGCCCGTTTTCCAACTCCTCCTTGAGAACCATGGAAATATCCTCCTTGGTTGTTACAACCACTCGATCCGCATTCAAATGCTTAATGTTCTGTGCAATCTCATCTGTCAATACAGTGGTGATTACACGTACGCCAAATGCCTTTGCCATAGGAATGATCACACTAGCAAGACCGCTTGCACCTGCATTCATCAAAAGCGTGTTTCCTGCTTGGATTTTTCCTTCAATGAAAAGATTGAGGTATGCCGTCGCAAAAGCCTCCGGAATTGCCGCTGCTTCAACCATAGAGCAGTTTTTAGGTACGGGCATCAGCATATCATGTTTGACGGCAACATATTCGGCATAACCGCCGCCTCCAAGCAAAGCGCAGACCTTGTCGCCAAGGTTCCACGTGGATGCTGCCTTTGCCTCGTCTCCCATTTCAATGATCGTTCCTGCGACCTCAAGCCCCATCCATTCCGGGCAGCCCGCGGGTGGTGGATAGTCGCCCTCTCTCTGCATAAGATCGGCACGGTTGAGCGCCGCTGCCTCAATTTTTACGAGCACCTCGTCAGCCTTCATTTGTGGATTGGGAACATCATCCCATCTAAGACTTTTATCTTCATTTACAAGTATTGCTTTCATTTTTGACCTCCTGCATATTTAATACAATCCGATAAACATTTCAAAATTTCCTTCCGGCCTTTGATAAAATCCTTATTCCAAGGCTCGTAGGCATGGGAGAAGAGTATGCTTTCAATTCTTTCGTCATTTTTTATTTTATCGATTGTTTCGATATATGCGTTTTTGTTATATAACGAGCAGCGATATTTGTCAACGCCCGCTCCTTGCAAGCCGTCTCCCGAAATAAGCGTGTGGCTCCGCTCGTCAAGGACACCTATTGAGTCATCTGTGTGCCCTGCAAGAGGGTAAGTCGATATTTTATCAGCAAGCACACGGATATCGTTGACAACTGTAATTCTTGGGTTGAGTTCAACGATTCGTACAAGTCCGCCTGCATGGTCACCATGCTTGTGTGTGAGCACGAGCGTTTCTATATCGGTTAGCGCAAATCCGACCTCTGCAAGCAGCGGAACTATAAAGGCATCAACGTCTTTTGAGACAGTGCCGCAGTCAACGAGGATCTTTTTGCCGCCTGCTATTATAAGGAACACCGAGGTATACAGATTTTCAAACGGAATTTTGAGGCGGTATATATTACCTGTTTCCTTTTTTAACTCTTGCATTTACTTATTCTCCATAAGCTCGGCAAAGATTTTCATATCTCGAAGAAGGGGTTGTGCCCCTGTTGCAAGCTCATCATGCTCGTATACACAAAGCGACATACAGTTACCAAGAGCCCCACTGATTCTCCTGGAAATATGACACTCGCCCCCCGATAGAAACAGAAAGGGAGCACCGAGCTCTTCTTTAAGCAGATTTATAATGCGAAGATTTTCTATCTGCTCCTCCATAGTCGAAGCGCCCGTGACTATTTTACAAATATCCGCACCGCGTCGTTTTTGTTCGAATGCGATTTCAAGCACTCGCTCCGCAGGGGTGAATTTGAATATGTGAGAGGAGATAAGTACTTCAGCCCCTCTTTTATGAAGCTCGTCTATGAGCTTCATTTGCTTTTTTATTGCCTCTCCGTCACGAGCCACCTCATCGTCCTGTCTGTCAAAGAGGTCACCCATAACGTCACAAAGCGTAGCACCGCAGTCGGCAAGAAGTAGAAGCTCGTCCGAAAGCTCGTCGTCGCTCTTGCCCTCGTTGTGTGCGTATCGGTAATTCGTTACATAAGTGGGCAAGGAAGAAAATGAAAAGAGTTCGCGATAGACCTTTGGTGTGCGGTATTCGGGGTTGAGACGGCAAAACTGCATACCAAACGCCTCTGCCCCTTCAGAAAGAGAAAGATCGATTAGCTCCTTTATTCTGCTGGGATTATTGGCTTGCACCATACAGGTCAGCAACGGTCTTTCATAGGCTAAAAATGATCTGCTTTTCATTAGCCTTTTCTCCCCATAGCATTTCTGCCGCCATCTATCATAATATTTTCTCCATTTATAAACTGTCCTTTATCGGATGCGATAAATAGAATCAGATCAACGATCTCCTGCGGATCAGCAGCTCTGCCTAAAAGTGTTTTCATATTGGCCATTGCCGCGCGTGTCAACACCGGTCCCGGAGATACACATACGCAACGTATTCCATATTTTGAGCCATATTGAGCAATGGATTTTGTGAGCCCGTACATAAGCCCCGCCTTCGAGGTAGGATAGTCCATTCCGTAACCGTCCCCCTCAGCTCCCGTTATCGATCCGATGTTGATGACGAGTCCGCTTTGCTGCTCTCTCATTTGTTTCAATACGGCATGGGCAAAGTAAAAGGGACCTTTCAGATTTACGTCAATACCCCAATCGTACACGTCGATGGGCACGTCGGGGAATTCGGGATGCTTCGTGCGATCAACATTACACATTCTCACCGCTGTACCGCCCGCAAAATTTGCCATAATATCAATTCTGCCAAATGCCTCGACCGCCCTGTCACGCGCGGAGCAGACCTGCGCGTAATCGCGCACGTCACAAAGAACACCTATCGCTCTTCCGCCGCCTTTGGCGTTGATTTCGGCGACTTTTTCTGCAAGCACCTTTTCGTTAACGTCGCACATAATGACGTTTCCGCCAAGCTCGGCAAAGTTTTCGGCAAACAAAAGTCCCATTCCCGATGCCGCGCCTGTCGATATTGCAACCTTGTTTTTGAAATTCATATCCATCGTCCTCCAAAATGATTTTACTAAATTGTATCATAAAAAATAAATAATGTAAATCTGCATTCTGATACGATATTGATGTTTTTGATACAAAAATTCATAAGAGTCTTGATAAAAGATATAAATAATGATACAATAAAGAAAAGAGGTGATATCAATGAATCTAAAAAATATTACCGTAACCGAGATAAGTAACGTAGTTACCGTGTGTTCAGAAAAAGGCAGATGCGACAGAATGGATAACAGAAAATCTTATGGGCTTTCTCTGTGTGCCGATGGACAGATAACATATATTCAAAATGGAAAAGAATACATTTCGGACAATGGCTGTGCCGTTATTTTACCAAAGGGTGGAACGTATTTTATAAAAAGAGATAAGAGCGGGGTTTTCCCTGTTATCAATTTTGATTGTCTTGAGTCTTTGTGTGATACGATTACAAGTCGGAGGCCAAGCGGTCTTAGGAAGACAACATTCACACACAACTACTTGGATCACAGA
>JAZOPW010000167.1:0-2411 GCA_045655785.1 Eubacteriales bacterium | reverse complement strand
CCACAAAGGAAAACGACGGCAGCCGTACGGTGACCTACCGCTTGGATTATATGATCCACCGCAATGACGGTACCTTTCGCCGTGACGTTGGAAGTGATGCAATTCGTCCGCAGTTTGTTACCCTGCGAATTCTTCCAAACGGAGACATTTCGATTGAAGTCTTGAAAACCCAATTCAACAAAAACTGAAAAGCATTAGGAGAAACGCTATGTTTGACGTTGACGAATATCGGGAGCGGCTGAAAAGACTTGGAAATCACAGGCTGTTTCCGTACGGTATCGCGGTACTCAGAGGAGTTCTGATCTACGCCATTTACGCGCTGATGTGTTCGATAACGCTGTATTACTTTCGAAAGCATTATCTTGCCATCACAGCCGAGGTGATGCCGTATCACGGCATTGTGCAGATGATTTTGGAAGTGATTCTCCTCTTTCTGATGCTCAATACGGTTATTTTGACATTTGCGATCTATAACAAACGAGAGCGGATCGCATTTCTTGCCTATCATGAAACCAATTCCTCGCAATATGATTCTTCGGCAGAATACGCGCGATTGATTTCCTCCAAACATTTTTACATCGAGCTTGCATCGGGATGCGTCTGCTTTTTGATCCTTCCCACACTGGCAGGATATGAAAATTTTGTTTGGTGGGGAAGGGAAAGCCATGTATTGGCAAAACTTACATCTGCGTTGGTTTTTGCGATTGCCTTCTTTTTGATTTCGTTATTTGCGCGGATCGATGCACAAAAAATGTGGCTGGAGCTGCCGAGTCGCCTTTCCAAAAAGCAGAAATGGAAGTCCATGAGAAGGAAAAAGACAGGGCAATACAGCTATTGGCGTATGGCTTTGCGATTGGTAGGCTACGCCGCTCTTTATTCCGCATCGATGCAGATCGTCTCCTTTGTTTTGGCAATGCTTGTGGGACTTGTGGGAATGATCGGACTGATCCTTTTCACGCCAATTCTCCTGTCTGTTGTTCTTGCAATTCTATTTTTATATTATTTCGGAGCGATCCGAACCCGAGCCAAATTCATTCGAAATTTAAAAAGGACCTGTCGCAAGTATGGATTTGATCTGTTTGAGTTGAAATGCCCTTACCGATCGATTTTTTGGGATCATGCATCCTATAACTTTGCGCTCACAGCGAATCAAAAGACCTATTATTGCCGAATGCTTGCCAGTGTCAAGCGTAGTAACAAGTTGATTTTGGACGTGGAAGGAACCTGTACACGATACATGGGGCTACATATTCCGCAACCGCAGCTGTCAAGCGTGCGCGGCTTTGTGCAATCCTATGATCGCGGAAACGGCGATGACCGTGAGTTTATGAGCTTTTCCTCGATCGTCGATTATAGATTTGAAGCCGATGGAAATAAAATACTGATCATCAATCCAGTGCCGAAACGTGTTCTGTATCGTGTTGAAAAAACAACGCGAGAGATGGACAATGGGGATAAGATCGGAGAATACACGGTCTACACGGGCAACGCCTTTTTGCGAAGCCTGGAGCGCGACAGCACGGTCGTTTGATTGGAATATCAAAAAATGAGGCAGGAATTTTTTCAAAAAGATTCCTGTCTCTCGATTTTTTACAAGGGTTGATTTTCTTTCAAAGCGTCAAAACTGTTTTTGAAGCTTTTTTGAAAGGAGATAACGATATGAAACGAATCACGGCGGTGCTTTTGACGATCCTTGTGATGGGGAGTACTCTTCTTTTACCGTCCCGCGCGGAGGGGAATTCCTTCAGCTGGTATTGCGTACACGTCAAAGATCATGTCCAACCAAGTGTTGGCAAGGAGCTTGCATTTGTGGAAGAGCTTGACGGCTATTATATTGACCGAAAACACGTGGCACAGGATGATGCCGATAAAGTGATCTATCTGACCTTTGATGCAGGTTACGAAAACGGAAATGTGGCAAAAATTCTGGATATTCTGAAGGAGGAAGAGGTTCCCGCGGCTTTTTTTGTTTTGGGAAACCTGATCAGGCATGATCGCGATTTGGTTAAGCGTATGGCAGAGGAAGGACATCTTGTCTGCAATCATACCGTAAGACATAAGGATATGTCAAGTCTTGGAGAGGCTGAATTTTTAGCCGAATTGCAGGAATTGGAGCGGATATATGAGGAATTGACAGGGGAGCGGATGGCGGCGTATTACCGTCCTCCCGAGGGTCGCTTCAGTCGGGAAAATCTGCTCTGTGCGCAAAAAAACGGCTACAAGACAGTCTTTTGGAGCTTTGCTTACCCCGATTGGGATAACGGAAAGCAGATGTCAACTGAAAAGGCAAAGACGATCATCCTGGAGAACGCGCACAACGGAGAGGTGATGCTTTTGCATCCCACGACCCAAACAAATGCCGCGATCCTTGGTGATGTCATCCGCACCTTGAAGGCGGAGGGCTACCGCTT
>JAZOPW010000166.1:0-13807 GCA_045655785.1 Eubacteriales bacterium | reverse complement strand
TTTACAAGACACAAAAAATGTGATATAATATATTATTAAACAAAAATTCAGAAAATAAAAAGATGGGGAGAAAACAGCTTTGATCAGAGAAGATTTGAGAAACGTGGCGATCATTGCGCACGTCGACCACGGAAAAACAACCCTGGTGGACGGGCTTTTGAAGCAGGGCGGCATCTACCGCGATAACCAGGAGACCGTGACGCGCGTGATGGACTCGGGAGACCTGGAGAAGGAGCGCGGCATCACGATCCTTGCAAAAAATACCGCTGTATATTATAAGGACATCAAGATCAATATCATCGATACCCCCGGACACGCAGACTTCGGCGGCGAGGTCGAGCGGATACTCAAAATGGTAAACGGCGTCATCCTGCTGGTGGACGCGGCAGAGGGTCCCATGCCGCAGACCCGCTTCGTGCTGCAAAAGGCGCTGGAGCTGAATCATCGCGTGATCGTCTGCATCAACAAAATTGACAAGCCCGACGCGCGTCTGGGCGAGGTAGAGGACGAAATTTTGAAGCTTTTGATGGATCTGGGCGCGAACGACGAGCAGCTCGACAGCCCCATGCTCTATTGCTCGGGACGTGCGGGAACGGCTACCGAGGATCCGTCGGTCGAGGGCGTGGATCTGACCCCCCTGTTTGAAAAGATCCTTTCCTATATGCCTGCCCCCCAGGGAGACGAGGAGGGAGATCTGCAGCTCCTGGTTTCCTCGATCGACTATAACGATTACGTGGGACGTATCGGCATCGGACGCATCGAGCGCGGAAGGATCCGTGTGGGACAGGAGGTCGCGGTCTGCAACTTCCACAATCCCGAGGAGGTAAAAAAGACCAAAGTGGTCTCGCTCTATCAGATCGACGGTCTGGTGCGCAAGCCGGTGGAAAACGCCACCACGGGTGATATCGTTTGCTTCTCGGGCGCGGGTGAGATCACCATCGGAGACACCCTGACTACGGTCTCCAATCCCGAGCCGCTTGAATTCGTAAAGGTATCCGAGCCGACGATGGAAATGACCTTTATGGTCAACAACAGCCCGCTTGCCGGCAAGGAAGGAAAATTCGTGACCTCGCGTCAGCTCCGCGACAGACTTTACCGCGAGCTTTTAAAGGACGTCTCGCTCCGCGTCAGCGACGGAGACACCACCGCCGAGTTCCGCGTGGCGGGCAGAGGCGAGATGCACCTCTCGGTCCTGCTTGAGACCATGAGACGTGAGGGCTTTGAGCTTGCCTGCTCGAACCCCCGTGTGCTGTATAAGGAGATCGACGGCGTAAAGCATGAGCCGATGGAGCGCGTGACGCTTGACGTGCCGATGGATTTTGTCGGCGTGGTCGTGGAAAAGCTGGGACAGCGCAAGGGCGACCTGCTTTCGATGAACCCCATCGGATCGCGCACCCGTATCGAGTATTCGATCCCCGCGCGTTGCCTATTCGGCTATCGCTCCGAGTTCCTTACCGCAACCCACGGAGAGGGCATCATCAACACGATCTTCGACGGCTACGCGCCCTTCAAGGGCGAGGTGGCAATGAAGTTCACGGGCTCCCTGATCGCGTCGGCGGACGGCGAGACCACGCGTTACGGTCTGTATAAGACCCAGGAGCGCGGACAGCTCTTCGTGGGACCGCAGACCCAGGTCTATGAGGGCATGATCGTGGGCGAGAATCCCAAGAATGACGACATCGCGGTCAACCCCTGCCAGAAGAAGCAGCTCACGGCGATTCGAAGCGCAGGAGCCGACGAAAAGCTGCTCCTGACCCCCGCCAAGATCTTCACGTTGGAGGAAGCCATCGAGTATATCACCGATGACGACCTGATCGAGGTCACGCCCAAGTCGATCCGCCTGCGCAAGAAGATCCTCAACACCGAAACCCGTATGAAGGAAATGATGCGCAAGCGCCGCGCAATGGAAGCACAGAAGAAAAATTGAATAACCATTCGAATTACAAGATCTGACTGTACAAAGAGGTTGAACCGTTTGCTTTTCGGCATTTGGTTCAACCTCTTTTTTATGTCTGCAGATTTCAGTAGTACAACACTTGTGTCATGGAAAAGCGATCTTGAGGAAGGAAGCGATATTGCTCTCCAAAAATTTTATAGGCAATACCGCATACTTCTGATTGCACAAATACGCCGTCAGATTTTTCGTCAAACAAACCAAATGAATGTCACGAACAAGTGCCAACCAAAAGGATCGGCTTTGAAGGCTTCGAGCAGTTTGGATTTGCCGGAACGTCTTACTCCTGTTAACACTTTAATATCGGGAGTGCCGATAACACCTGTCATTTTATCTAAGTATTGTTTTCTTTCAATCAGTTTCATAAAAATCACCTCGCAATATGATTAATATCACATTCACTTCCCAAAATCAATAGTTTTTTCATTTTGGGAAGTGGTTTTCGTAAAATTTAAAATATAAAAGGGTGACAGTCTCCCATGAGGAAAACCGTCACCTTATGTTTATTTCGTATTACTTTTTTGATTCTTTCGCCAGATCCGTACCAGACCCTTGAGCAAAAGCGTTTCGTCTACCGTAATGCTGTGTCGGCAATAAGGCGCGATCAGCGCGCTCATGCCACCTGTGGCAACGATCGCGGCAGGCTCGCGTCCAAGCTCCTCGGCAAATCGGTCGAGCAAGCCGTCGATCGATCCCGCTGTGCCGTACACGATCCCCGATTTCATGCTGTCCACGGTGTTCACCGCGATCGCATTTTTCGGGGGCAGGATCTCAATATGCGGCAACAGTGCCGTCCCCTCCGCCAACGCGTTGAGAGACAGCCCGACCCCGGGCAGGATCGCGCCGCCGATATAGCGTCCTCTTTCATCCACCGCTGTGAGTGTGGTTGCGGTTCCCATGTCCACGATCACGCATGGCAGGGGATATTCGTCCCTTGCCGCCACTGCCGCAGCAACCAGATCCGAGGCAAGCGTGCCGGGATCATTGATGCAGATGTGCAGACCCGTCTTGACGCCGGCTCCCACGACCAGAGCATCCAGCCCTGTGAGAAGTCGCACCGCGCGGATCAATACGTCGGTCACGGGCGGCACCACGCAAGAAATGACCGCTCCCTCAAAAGCCGACGCGTCAACGCCGCACAGATCCAGGATCTGCTTCATCTTCGCGGCATAGCCGAACTCGGTCTCGGCGCGGTCGGTGGAAATCCGAAAGATCGGCTCGGCGCGGTTTCCTTCGCGCATACAACCGATGGTCGTATGCGTGTTTCCGCTGTCAATTGCCAGAATCATAGACGCACTCCTTTAAAATTTGGATCTGATCGCGCTGATCACGCGCAGAACCACAGGGATCAGAAGCACGTTGAGCGCAAATTCAACCAAGAAGTTGAGTCCGATCATACCGATCAGAACAAACGCGACCACGGTCGCAAAGCCGCCCTCTGCGGCAGTTTTGGTGACCAGCTCCTGATAAAAGACAAGCAAGCCAACGACAAAAATACCCGTGTTGCAGATCGGGCAAGAGATTGCCGACAGGATCACGCCAAGCTTGTTTCTTCCCTTTTGCGAGAGCAGCTTGTGGATCAGACCCGTAACAAGACCTGCGACGATGCCCTTGACAAGGCAGATCACGATGGTGATGACAGGGAGCTGTTCAAACATCATGAAGCTGAAGGGTCCTGCCGCACCTGTTACCACCTGGATCGCCACGGTCACGCCGAATACGCCGCCGAGAAATGCACCGCACGCGGGGCCGAGCAAAATCGCGCCGATCATGATCGGAACCAGGGTCAGGGTGACGGTGAAGGGGCCGAGTGGGATCACGACAAAGGTCTGCAGTACGACAACGATCGCCGCCAGAATCGCGGTTGCCACAAGGCGTTGGATGTGGGTTTTGTTTGCTTTCATATTCAATTCCTCCTGCTACTGTTTCGGTCAAGCCGAATATAGTGCGAGCGTATTATAGCACATTTTTTCCTTTTTTACAAGAGGTTTTTCGTTTTTTGATCGTTTTTTCTTTTGTTCTTGTGTTTTTATTCGCACTCGCCTGTCCCTACAACCGAGGGTCGTTGTTCGCGCTCTGTCCGCTCCAAAAATCGTTTTCCCACGATAACTTTGTTCGCCACACAAAGAATTCCATTCGTAGGGCGGGGGCTTGCTCCCGCCGTCATGTTTCTCTATGCATTGCGGCGGGAGTAGAACCCCCGCCCTACAGGTGAGCGCGGATTTTTTACTCTCGTGGAGTCAAAAACGGCGGTCGATTCGGTTTTATCGCTTGACAAATGTCCGATTATTCAGTATAATATAAAATGAATATTTGCGGCGCGTGCAAAAATCGATTGCACAAGCGTCAGATCACCGAAAAGGACTGCCGATAATGGATATGAAAGAACTTGAGGCATTGGCAAGGGAAGCCGTGCGAGATGCCGATCTGTATCCCGATGAGATCCCCTCGATCGACCTCTACCTCGATCAGATCACAAGCCTGATGAGCGAAAAGCACAAAGAGGGTGCCGTGCGCTTCCAGGATCGTGTGCTGACCAAAACCATGATCAATAACTACTCCAAGGACGGATTGATCTCCCCCGTAAAGGGAAAAAAATACAGCAAGGAGCAGATCCTGCAGATGCTCCTGGTCTACGAAATGAAAAACACGCTCTCGATCGGTGAGATCAAGCGCGTCCTGCAGAACGTCTATGCTCTGCCGAGCTTCAAGGGCGGTATGCCCGAGGAGATCTATGCGCGCTTTTTGCAGATCAAGGAGACCGAACGCGCCGAAATGAGCGAGCTGCTACGCGATTTCGTTGAGAAGCATAAGCTCGACCCCAATGACGACTCGGATTATTTTACGCTGATATTGGGACTTTCTGCAATGTCCTCCTATCTGAAAAACACGGTGCAGGAGCTTTTGGAGGCACGGTACCCCGACGTGGACGCCGAAAAAACGCGCGAGGCACAGGAGCGCAAGGAAGAGGCAAAGCGTCAGAAGGAAGAGAAAAAAGCCGCGGCAAAGCTTGCAAAGCAGGAGGCGGCACGAACGGCTGACACCGAGGTGAGCGGATCATGAAGGACATCCGCGAGATCAGCGTACCCGCGCTTGCTTACCTTGGAGACTGCGTCATTGAGCTTTGCGTGCGCCGTCATCTTGTCACCGAGGAGGAGCTTGCCACCTCGGCACACCTGAATGCGGCGGCACTCGATTTTGTTCGCGCACCGGCACAAGCCGAGGCGATGAAACGGCTCATGCCGCACCTGACCGAGACCGAAGCCGCCTACTTCCGCCGCGGACGCAATATGGGACACTCAAGTGTGCCAAAACGCGCGACCGTCAGCGAATACCGCGCCGCCACGGGGATGGAGGTCGTGTTCGGATATCTGCACCTGACGGGGCAGAATGCGCGAATTGAGGAGCTGTTTCGTCTAGCGTATCCCCAAGAGGACGCCTCGGAGCAACCTTAACAATCTTGAAGAACTATCAAAACGGAGGATTTTGATCAAATGGGAAAATACGATGGGATCCTGCTGATGTCGGATTTTGACGGCACGTTGTCACATCATAGAACCATCTCACAGGAGAACTGCGATGCGATCCGCTATTTCCAAAGCGAGGGCGGCTTGTTTTCGCTTGCCACGGGACGACAGCCCGATTGGATCGAGCAATGGAAGGAGTTTGTCCTGCCCAATACCTACTCCGCTACGCTCAACGGCGCGGTGCTTTGCGACCCGACGGGAAAGAACCGTATCTACGATCAACCGATCAACGAGGATTTTTGGGAGATTGCAAATGAAATTGTCAAGGCTTGTCCCGATTATTTGGAATTTCATTTCCATGGCAACTGCGTCATGCAGCCCTTTTTGATCGGAGAGCCACTCGACCTCGCTCTGATCCCCTCCCCTCTTTACAAAATGGTGTTTCACATGCCTGACAGGCTCAGCGATGAATACACTGCGCGCATTGCGCATCTGGTGCAACCGCGCGGATATATCTCCATGCGAAGCTGTGCCGGATACATCGAGGTGCAGAATGGCAAAACGGGAAAAGGAAACGCGGTTCGTCGCCTCAAGGAGCATCTTGGAGATGCCGCCGCGCTGACGGTTGCCGTGGGCGACTACGAAAACGACATCGATATGATCAAGGCTGCCGACATCGGGTACGCCGTTGCCAACGCACACCCCGCCCTGCTCGCCGTTGCCGACCGCGTTACGGTCAAATGCACCGAGCACGCCCTGGCGCATATCATCGAGGAGCTTGCAAACAGGTAAGAGCGATTCGGATACAAAAAGGCGATTCCGCTGCAAAAAGCAGACAGGAATCGCCTTTTTGTATGAACTTTTACACGCCGAGAATCCACAGGTTTTCCCACAAGGGTTTTCCACAGAGCTGTGGAAAAGTCTGTGGAAAATGCGGAAAACGCGGGTTTTGCTCTTGTTTATTCATCTTTTTCAGGTTTTATTCGCTTTTTTTCGAGCTTTTATGCATCCTGCCTGTGGAAAACCTTGGGGAGAGGAAAGCAAGCCTTTCCAACGTCTCGACAGGGTCGGAATCAATCGTCAGCATACTCGCGGCGGAAACGCTTCCAAAGAGGTGTGGCAAACAGACAGAACAGTGTGCCGCAAAGCGAGACCGCTACCCAGGTCAGGATGGTAAAATTCCAGCCGAAACGCTCGGCAAGTGCCGCAAATCCGTAGGTCGAGAGTGCCGCGCCGATATAGGTACAGGCATTGAGCAGCCCCGAATAGGTTGCCACCCGTCCGCTCTTGACAAACCGCTTGGGAACCACGGTAATCAGCATCAGATTGATGCCGTGCATGCTTCCCACGATGAGTGCCATGAGCAGCATGGAGATCGCAACCGATGCCGAAAATAGGTTTACGACGTACAAAATACCTGCCGCAAGGGTGGAGAGCAGAAAGATCATACCCGCGCAAAGCACCTCGTTGCGGAAGAGCTTGCGGTGGATCGCGTCAAACACGGAAAAGCTGAAAACACCGAAGACCGCCAGGATCACGGTTGCCAGAATGGCGTTTTCCTCGGGCAGACGGAAGGTCTCAAGCAGATAGGACGGCATCCAATTGGTCACGCCGTCGCGCAGGATTCCCTGTGAGATGATGCCGAGGATGATCAGCACCACAGGAATATAGACGTAGCGCGGAAGCGGGATTTTTTCGGTGGGCGTTGGGTCAGACTTTGCGATCGAGCCTTCGTGTTTTCTCTCCTCGATCAGACGCGGATGGATGAGCATCCAGACTAGCGTGAGGCATCCGCCGAGTGCCGCACAGCAGAGCATGACGCCGCGCCACGGCAGGAAGGAAAGCAGAAGGGGACAGCCGACGTAGAGCAGAATGGTGGCAAACTGTGATCCCCAAGAGACGCGGACGGCAGCCAATCCGTATTCGGCGTCCGAGAGATTGACCGACATCATCCGTACCATTGGCGGCCACATCAGCGCGTGCGCAAAGCCGTTCACCGTCCACACCGCCACCATCAGGGGGATCGCGGTGCTAAAGGACATGACAATATTGCAGGCACAGGCAAGCAGGAGTCCCACGGTGAGCAGGCGTTGCGGCTTGACACGGTCGCCAAGCAGACCGCTGATGACCTGTCCCACGCCGTAGGAGACGGTCAGACCCGTTACCACAATGGCAAGCTGTGTTTTTTCGACCTGCATATCGGCGCAGATCTTTACCATCATCACGGCAAAATTGATGCGCATGGTGTAGCTTGCAAAATAGACCATGGTAAAGAGCCAAGCGATCGCGCGGGCTCTTTTTGAGATCGAGGAGCAACTCATTCGGTTTGCCTCTTTTACTTGGATGCGCCGTCGGCTCCGTCAGACGAATCCGAATCCGTGAGATAGTCCGATACGTCGATCGCGCGAAGGTCATTTTGGTTGATGCGACCCTTTGCGCGCTCAAAATACTGCACGTTGTTGCGCAGCAGCATCAGGATGTGATTGTTTGGGGAGCGTCCCTCGGCGTTGGATACGTAAAGCAGCTTGCGCAAGAGATCCTCGGGGATCCGCAAGAGCATTTCGGGTTGGTTTTTCATAAGACCGCTTCCTTCCTTTTTATTTTTTCAGCGTCACAGAGGACATATTGTAATAGCGCAGGATCTTGAGTGCCTTTTCGTTTGGCTCAAACAGCAGCAGACTGCGCGTGCCGTCCTCGTCGCACCAGAGCATCGCGTACAGATCGGGCGCGTTTTGATCCGACGCGGCAAAGACCGTGCGCTCTGCGTCAAATTTTTCGATTTGGGAGGTGAATTCCTCCTCGCAGGGCAGGACAGAGACGGCATTTCGGATCGTCACCCTGCAAAGCTCGCGCCGTGTCCGACCGCCCAGCACGCGAGAGACCGTCAAGACGCCCGCAAAAAAGGAATACTCATATTCGACCTGCGTCAGCCGCCAGGTCAGGAAGATAAGGATCCACAGAGAGATCGGGACGAGAGCCAGCAGAGGAACAATGACACGCGCCGCCGCACCGATCAGGAGCCACACAGCCACCCACAGAACATACAGAGCGATCAGGGTCAAACGCTTGAAGAGCAGTTTTGTGCCGTTGCGCTCCGCAACCGTGTATTCAAACGGCGCACCGCTTGTGTTAAATCCATTATCCATTTTACGGTTCCTTTCGGGTTTCTTTTCTAATACGTATATTATATCGAAAGTCGGAAGAAAAGTCAAGGGATATCACACAAACGGCGATTTGAATTTTATTTATTCAGAAAGCCTATAGAGTCGCGTCCGAGATCCGACCTGCGCAATGCTCGGTCGCCCTACGGGCTTCGACTGCAGGCTACGCCTTCCGCTCAGGATGACGCGCGAGGCCGGATCTTAAACGCATCTCTGTGGTGATATGACAAATTTTGCTTTTCTTTTTCTTTACAAGAACGATCGGTAAAAGATTCAAAGAAAAGATTCAAAAAACATTCAAACGCTTGACACAAAAATATTGTATGATATAATAGATATATTATAATATACAGTATTCCAAAAAACGGAGGCGATTTGTTTGATCGAAGTCAAAAATCTGACCAAGCTTTACGGTGACCGCAAGGCTGTGGATCACCTCAGCTTTAAAATCAACAACGGAAAAATCTACGGTCTTCTCGGTCCCAACGGCGCGGGAAAATCTACCACCATGAATATGATGACGGGCTGTCTTGCCCCCTCCTCGGGCTCGGTGCGCATCAACGGCTTTGATATGTTCGACGAGCCGCTCAAAGCCAAAAAATGCATCGGCTATCTCCCCGAGATTCCGCCACTCTACGGCGAAATGACGCCCTACGAATATCTCTCCTTTATTGCCGACGCCAAGGACGTCCCCTATGAGCGCGCGCAAAGGCAGGTGCATGAGGCTCTGGAGCTGACTCTGATCGACGGCATGAAGGACCGTCTGATCAAAAACCTCTCCAAGGGCTGCCGTCAGCGTGTGGGCATTGCGCAGGCACTGCTCGGAAACCCCGAGATCATCATCCTCGACGAGCCGACCGTGGGACTCGATCCCAAGCAGATCACCGAGATCCGCGCGCTGATCCGCAGGCTTGGCGAGACCAAGACCGTGATCATCAGCAGCCACATCCTTGCCGAGATCAACGAGATCTGCGACCACGTGCTGATCATTTCGGAAGGAAGGCTGATCGCAAACGCGCCCATCGAGGAGCTGCAATCGGGAGTGAATTCCTCGATCCGCATCAGGCTGTCGGTTCGCGGCGACGAAAAGGGTGTGATCGACGCACTCTCTACGATCGATGCCCTCGAAAGCTGCACCGTCGG
Organism: Eubacteriales bacterium; assembly: GCA_045655785.1. Classification (GTDB taxonomy): domain Bacteria; phylum Bacillota; class Clostridia; order Oscillospirales; family CAG-272; genus UMGS1865. Next base: position 4,082 of record JAZOPW010000166.1, on the reverse strand, counting down.
CAATTCGCATGAGGAGGGTGTGGTGTCTCTGACCGTCACCGCCTCAGGCGCCGCCGACCTGCGTGACTCTATCTTCTTTGCCATGGCGGATCGCCGCTATGCCGTGCTTTCGATGGAGCGCGAGGAAGAAACGCTGGAAAGCATCTTCCTCAGACTCACCGAGCAGGCATCGGCAAAGCCGAAGGCTCCGCACCGTCAAAGGCTGATTCCCGATGCCGAGGATTTTGACGGCGAATACGAGCTGATCGATACCGATAAGGAGGAAAAACGCTGATATGCTTGCCATTTACCGCAAAGAAATGAAGGTCTACTTTTCGGGACTGTTCGGATATTGCATCTGTGCGATCCTGCTCCTCTTTATGGGGCTCTTTGTTTCGATGTTCAATCTTCTGTCCGCCTCCTCGGACTTCTCCATGCCCCTGCGCTATATGATTTGGGTCCTGATCGTAGCCGTTCCCTTCCTGACCATGCGCGCCATTGCCGAGGAACGGCACAATCGCACCGACCTCCTGCTCTACTCCCTGCCCCTGCGTCTGTGCGACGTGGTGCTTGGAAAATATCTCGCGCTTGTCACCCTCTTTCTGATCCCGACGGCGGTTTCGGCACTCTATCCGCTCCTGCTCTCCACCATGGGAGCCCTCTCGCTTCCGTCCGCCTACGTCGCACTCCTCGGCTACGTCCTGATGGGCTGTGCGCTGATCGCGGTCTGTCTGTTCGTCTCCTCTCTGGTGGAAAATCAGATCGTTGCCGCCATCCTCTCGATGCTCACCTCGCTTCTGTTCTATTTCCTGTCCGCCATCGCCGCGCTGATCCCCAAGGCATCGCTCCTCTCCTTTGCGCTTTGCGTTGCCGTCGCGCTCGGTCTTGCGGCTCTGATGTGGCGCGCAACAAAAAATCTGACGCTTGGGCTGATCATCTCGGTCCTTTTGGTCGTTCCGACCGCAATCGTCTACATCCTCAACGCCGAGCTTTTCCGCGGCTTGGTGCCGGGCTTTCTGGGCGGCATCGACCTTTTCTCCCGCTTTGGCGGCTTTACCTACGGCAGATTCGACCTGCCCGCAACCGTCTTTTATCTCACCTTCACTGCGTTTTTCCTCTTTTTGACGGTTCAGGTCATGGAAAAACGCCGCCGCGCCTAAAAAGGAGGGCTTCACATGAAACAAGATCATCCTGTTGCCGCCTTTTTCGGCATCAACAAATACAGCCGCGCGGGCGCGATCTCCACGGTCGTCATTCTCACCGTGCTGATCCTCACCGTCACGCTCAACGCCCTCATGGGACTTCTGCCGCACAGCGTGGCAAAGCCAAATCTCACGGGCTCCGATACCTTCCGCGTCTCGGCAACCTCGCTTGCATGGCTGGAGACCCTGGAGAAGGACGTCACGCTCCACCTGATCTGCGAGGGCGGTCGCGCACGAGCCGACGGCGACATCTACAGCTTTCTGCTCCGCTATGAGGAGGCAAGCCAACATATCCACGTCAACGTGGCAGATCCCGCGTCGGACGCCTCCTTCATCTCGCGCTTTGGCGGCGAGTGGCCCGAGCAGATGAGCGTGATCGTCGAAAGCGACGAACGCTACAAGATCATCCCCTACACCGAGCTTTTCTACTACTACAGCTCGCTTCTCGGCTCCAAGCTCACCCCCGAAAAGTACACCGAAACCTACAATTATCTCGCCAATCTGGAGGGTGGTGAAGCCTACCTTTTGCAGTTTGCAGAGAGTCTGTCGGCATTTTTTGACGGAGAATCTCGCGTAACCAATGCCATCAACTACGTCACCCGCGAGGAGGTTCCCACCGTTTATGCGCTCTCGGGCGCAGGAGCGGCAAGCGCGATCGGCTCGGTCGATCTCGATTCCTCGCTCAAGGATCTGCTCGCGACCTCCTGCTACGATCTGCGCACCACGCTGACGCTCGCCGCTCTTCCCGAGGACTGCGACCTGCTTGTGATCAACGCACCCACGTCGGATCTGTCCGCCGAGGAGGCATCGGCACTCTCTTCCTATCTCGCAGACGGCGGAAGGCTGCTTCTGACCACCGTCTACGTCGCGGCCGATCTCCCCAACCTGAACGCCGTGCTGAAGACCTACGGTCTGGGGCCTGAGGATTCGGTCAACGTGGTTCTCGAGGGCAACGCCAACTATGCCATGAGCGACAGCTCGGCAACCTACCCCTACTTTTTCCGCGCACACATCGCGTCCTCGCATGCCGCGACCGATGATTTTGACGGCGAATTTCTGCTCTATTATCCCCACTCGATCAAGCTGACCGAGACCGAGGGCGTCACGCTGACCCCCTGGCTCTACACCTCAGCGGCGGGCTACCTCATGACCTATGACGAGGAAACCCAGAACGGCGTACAATCCGAGGAAAAGGCGGTTTACAACGTGGGCGTGATCGCCGAGAAGGGAGACACCCGTATCCTCTGGATTGCATCCCCCTTTGCACTCACCGAAACCTACAACAGCTACTCGCAAAACGGAAACTTTACCCTGGCACTCTCGGCGCTCAATTGGATGACCGATATGGAGTCCGATTCGATCGCCATCAGCTCCAGAGCCATCGACGTCTCGCATCTTTCGGTATCAGCCGCAGAGTTCCTCATCTGGACACTTCTGCTTGCGCTTCTGATCCCCATTGCCGTCATCTCAATCGGTGCTGTCAAGTGGTATATCCGAAAAAAGCGGTAAAATCGGCATCGGTTTGCAAGATTTTGATATCCGTTTGCTTTATTTTCTTGCCTTTTTCATATTTTTTGTGCTTTTCGGTTGACATGGCATATCAAATATGTTATAATAAAATGAATCTTTATCACGCGAAATAAAAAAAGGACGGAAAATAAAAAATGGAAACAACCCCCATAAACAACCTGTCTCTCATTGATTTGTGGCGGATCCTTCGAAAAAAATGGTTCCTGCTCGTACTGATCTCGCTCTTGTTGGCGATTGGTGTCGGCATCGTGCACGCCTGCCTTTATACGCCGATCTATTCCTCAAGCTCCCAGTATTACGTTTCCAACGTCTCGGATGAAACGCCCCTCTACTCCAATGGGCAGACCTCAGGCGCGATGGAAATGGCAACCTACTGCGCACAGTTTTTGGACGGCTCTGTTGTCTTGGAAACAGTTTTGGAAACAGCCGACCTGACCGAGGCTGAAAGAGCTACGATAACCATTCCGATGCTCCGCAGCATGATCTCTACCAATACAGCCCCCAGCTCCGCACTGATCGGCGTAACCGTTTCGGGTCCCGATGCAAGCCTGAACCACCGTCTTGCACAGGCGATCGAAAAGGTGCTTCCGATCTATTGCGATCGGTTCAATAATCAGGAGCATCTCGAAAATGAGAACAGTGAGGGGGGCTCGTTTATGCTCAAAATCACCGACCAAAGCACCCCCGGGACGCACGCCGACAATGCATCGACTTTGGTTTCCTATCCCCTCCTTGCCTTTGTCCTCGTCTTTTTTGCTTTATACGTTATCCTCGTCATAAAGCACCTCTGCGATACCACAATCTATGACCGCGACGATCTGAAGGAAAAGCTTCCGAATGCTCCGCTTTTCGGTCTCATTCCCTCTTGGGATGTATCGGATTCGAAAGCCCATCAAAAAAAGAACAAAAACAGTCACAGCTTTGCGAAAGAGCGCATGATTCTGCAAAAGAACACGCCCGTTTTTGTGTCGGAGGCATTCCGCCAGCTTTCCACCAACGTCACCTTCTGCTCCACAGGCGAGAAGGGCTGTACCATCGGCATGGTCTCGGCACGCGCCGCCACGGGAAAGAGCTTCGTCATTTCAAACCTTGCGGTTTCCCTCTCTCAGCGGATCGGCAAAAAAGTACTCCTGATCGACGCCGATATGCGTTGTCCCATGGTACATCAGATCTTTGAGCTGAAGAATACGGTTGGGGTCGGAAGAAAGGTTTGCATTTGTGGCCTTAACCTGGTTGCTCAAAGAGTTCAGGTTGACCGAGAGAACGTTTCCACCCTGCATGAACCAGGTGGTGTAGAAGATATCGGTCCAAGCCCAAACAACCGAGAACATAATGATGGTTGTGAGAATAGACTTGGCAGAGGGAAGCATA
>JAZOPW010000165.1:0-3804 GCA_045655785.1 Eubacteriales bacterium | reverse complement strand
CTTACGATGACACTGCAAAACAATTTATAGACAATCTTCTTGACCAAGGGAAATACTCTGCAGATGAAATCGGAGAGATCACCCGCACGGGAAATAACACAGAAACATACCGATTTACAGTAGCATATCCCGATTCTTCGATTTTTGATGCGCTGTTGGAAGCTAACAATGGAACTTTGCAGCAGATTCAAGCCTACTTCGATGTATCATTTGAGGGAGATAAAATAATCAAATACACCTATACGGTCAAAGCTTCGATCTACACTCCAAAAGGCACCATTACCGCAACACTGGTAAGTACCTGTATCTATTCAGATAAAGCTTCCGGGATAGATCTGAGCTACACAACATGAAATACAACTGCACACAATGCCCCCGAGCATGCGGGGCAGACCGCTCTGACCAAAAAACAGGCTATTGCGGCGTACCGTGGGACTTTTTTGTAGCGCGCGCCGCACTACATCCTTGGGAGGAGCCGTCGATCAGCGGCAAAAACGGCTCGGGAACGATCTTTTTCTCGGGATGCAACCTACGTTGCGTCTTTTGCCAGAATCATGAGGTCAGCCACCATGCACTCGGAAAGAAAGTCGATGAAGCCGAGCTGATCTCCATGATGTGCGCCCTGCAAGACCAAGGAGCGCACAACATCAATCTGGTCACCCCAACGCCATATGCCCGCCAGCTTGCCGACGTCCTGCGAAAAGCGCGTCCGCTTTTGAAGATTCCTATTGTTTACAACTGCGGCGGATATGAGAGCATCGAGACGTTGCGCCTCTTCGACGGACTTGTAGACGTTTATCTGCCCGATTTCAAATATTACAGCAGTGAGCTTTCGTCGCGCTACTCGGGAGCCGCCGACTACTTCCCCGTGACACTTGCCGCCCTCGAGGAGATGCTCCGACAAACGGGACGCCCGATCCTTGACACCGACGGCATGCTGCAGCGCGGCACGGTTGTGCGCCATCTTGTTCTGCCCGGCGCACGGACAGACTCAATCCGCCTGTTGCGCGAGCTTGCCGACCGATTCGGAAATTCGGCGTTCCTGCTCTCTCTGATGAGCCAATACACGCCCGATTTCGCACAGCATTGCCCATACAAGGAGCTGAAACGGCGCGTGACCTCTTTTGAATACGATGCCGTCCTGCGCGAGGTCGAGCGCCTTGGATTCGACGGATATTTTCAAGCCCGATCCTCTGCCACCGCAAGCTTTACCCCGGACTTTCACGAACCTTAAAAAGAAAGAGCCTGTCCCAAATTCGCGATTTGAGACGGGCTCTTTTCCATTACCAAAGTCCTTGTAACAGCTCCAGCAGCTTAAAGCGAACCTTATAAACGGGTTGCTCGGACTCGGTGATGATCTTATATTGAGAGGGCGTCAAGCCGACCGAGATAAAGGCGTCCTCGGCGTCCTCGGAGGACACGGTAGACGTCCCAAGGCAAAGCGGCGGAAACAGACAACACCACCAATTCTGACCCTCTGCCTCGCCAATACAAACGCGAAGCGAGAGATAGCTGCCCGCGGGAAAGCAGAAGCTGTCATAATCGCGTTGCGGATATTCCTCGGTACCCAGCCGCAACGTGACCGCGTCATTCCGCCCCTCGGCAAAGATCACGCGGCTTGCGGCGTCGCGGATCTCATCGGCATGCGACTCCAAAAGCTCGCGCGCCTCATCCTGTGAACGACAGTCGGCAAGAAGCGGAGCTGTTACCTCCAGAACTGCGTCGCGTACGCGAAGCTTCAATGCCTGATCCTCCTCGCTGTCCGAGTTGGCAAGCACGTGCAGACGCACGACAGTATCATAAATTTCTTCCTCGCCGTGTACGGGAAACAGTCCGATGAACAGCAAAGCGGCGCAAAGCACCAGCGTGACGGTAAGTAATCTTTTTTGCATCATAAAAATCCTCCTGTGCGGTTTTGATGAAACTATCATTTCCCACACAGGAGGTATTTTATTCAGGTTCTGTTATAGATTTTTGTCAGAAAAGTTTTTGTTTTTCGTGGGAAAACTTTTGAAAAAGTTTTCCCACACCCTTTCAAAACTTTTCCCAAAAAGGTTATTTGCTAAATTGGGAAGGGTAGATCGCTTTAACCAAAAGTTGAGTATTTACGGTTCTGCGTGGCAGTTTGCGGATGTTTAATCCGCAAGCAAATACCGATAGCGACCAATCTTTGTTAGCACTCGCTTCATGGTCGCGATCTGCCCTCTCCAAACGATAGTTTTTCCATGACTAACTCTACCCGCTCCACCAAAACTCGATATGTCATCCAAAGCAAAACCTCTATTGTCATCCTGAGCGGAAGGCTTGCCGAGCTTTTTTGAGGCAGGGATCTACGAATGATCACGGTTGTCTTGCCATATGATTGTTACATTTGAAAAGCAAGCTCTTTCTCACTTTCAAAACAGGAATAATTTGCAAATAAAAGTTATTTTATTTAAAAAGTCCACAGAGGCATATTCCCATCAAATACTCTCCGCGTCGATCTGCGAAACGATCTTTTGGATCGCGTCATCCATATCCGTCGCCGTCAGCGTGCAGCCTGCCGCCTTTTTGTGTCCGCCGCCACCGAACTCCGCGCAAAGAGCCGCGACGTCATACTCGCAGGACGAGCGCACCGACACGCGAAAGACACCCTCTGTTTCGGGCTGACGGATCGAGATCGCAATCCGAACGCCCTCGAGCGATCTTGCCACGTCCACCAGGGTATCCAGATGCTGATCCTCCAGCCCCAATGCCACCTTCAGCGCATAGGGGAAGGTTATGATCGCAATTTTGCCGTCGGCAAACAGTTGAAGATTGGAAATTCCCGCACCGCGAGCCCGAAGCTGTTCGAGCGAGAAGGCGTCAAACAAACGGTGATTGATCTCGGCACAGTCGATGCCGCTCGCCATCAGCTCGGCAGTGCGCAGATGCGTTTGAGGCGTGACGTTGGAAAAGCGGAATCCGCCCGTATCGGCACTGATCGCGGCATAAAGCGAGGTGCAAAGCGCATCGGTGATCGTCACAAGCCCCTCGGTCGCAAGCTGCTTGACAAGATCAAACAGGATCTCACCCGTTGCGGCGGCATCGGGGCGAATGTAGTGATCGGCATAGGGCTCTCCCATGCCGTGGTGATCGATCATCAGATCGACCCGATCGCCGTACAGAGGGAACAGCCCCCCCATCTGTGCGGGCGACGCCGTATCCACGCTGATGATCCGCGCGGCGTTGAAGTCCTCGGGGATCGACGCAGGCAGCACACTTTCCTGCTCACCGTCGGTCAAAAACAAAAGTCTTTTCGGAATTTCCGACTCACAGATGCAGAGCGCACGCGAGCCGAGATCGGAAAGCACCTTTTTCATGGCAAACGCCGAGCCGACCGCGTCCGCATCGGGGTTGCGATGAAAGAGGACGAGCGTATCGGCAGGCGCGGAAAGCCGCGCAATGACCTCCTCAAAGGTCAGGCTTTTGAATTCACGCATTTCCGTTCTCGTCCTCTCTGTCGGATTCTTCATCCTCCTCGGGTGTGATCTCCAAGCCCTCCAGGATTGACGCAATGTGCGCGCCGTAAGAGATCGAGCTGTCCGCCACAAAGGTCAATTCGGGTGTGATCCGCAGATTGAGAGAGCGTGCCAACTCACGGCGGATAAAGCCATTTGCCGCCTTGAGTCCCTGCGCGACCTCTTTTTTGTCACCCGACAGTGCCGAATAATAGATCTTTGCATATTTGAGATCTGCCGTACAATCGGCGGCGGTGACGCTGATAAAGGCGTCGCTCACGCGCGGATCCTTGACCCGACGCAGGATCGATGCCATTTCCTTTTG
>JAZOPW010000164.1:0-5437 GCA_045655785.1 Eubacteriales bacterium | reverse complement strand
ATCTTTAAGGTGGGCGGCGCACAGGCGGTTGCCGCATTGGCATACGGAACCGAAACGGTTCCCGTGGTAGACAAAATCGTGGGTCCCGGAAACGCATTCGTTGCCGAGGCAAAGAAGCAGGTGTTTGGCAAGGTTGCCATTGATATGATCGCAGGACCGAGCGAGATTCTGATCGTGGCGGACGGAACCTGTGACCCCGGTGTAGTAGCCGCGGATCTTCTTTCACAGGCAGAGCATGATAAGATGGCAAGCGCGGTTCTTGTGACCGACAGCGAAGCATTGGCATACGGTGTGCGTGATGCGTTGGAGCGTCAGATTCCACAGCTTTTGCGTGCTGAGATCGCTCGCGAATCGATCGACAACAACGGCAAGATCATCATTGCCGATGATCTGATGCGCGCGATCGACATTGCCAATGAGATCGCACCCGAGCATCTTGAGATCTGCACCGACAATCCGTTTGACTATCTTTCCAAGATCCGTCATGCAGGCTCGATCTTTATGGGCAAGCATTGTCCAGAGGCATTAGGTGACTATTTCGCGGGACCCAACCATACGTTGCCGACAAGCGGAACCGCGCGCTTTTCCAGCCCTTTGTCGGTTGATGATTTTGTGAAGAAATCACAGTTCACCTATTATACGGCAGAGGCTTTGGCAAAGGTGGCTGACGACGTGGCACTGTTTGCCACAAAAGAGGGCTTGACCGCGCATGCGGCAAGTGCCGTCTCTCGCTCCAAAAAGAAATAATCCAAACCAAAAGGGATACCAGATATGAGTCGTTTTATGGCAAGTCGGTATTCTGCTCTGAAGGCTTATACCCCGGGCGAGCAGCCAACCGACATGAAATATATCAAATTGAATACCAATGAATCTCCCTTTCCGCCATCTCCCGGCGTGATCCGGGCAATATCCGCAGAGCAGGTCGAGGATCTTCGCCTGTATTCGGATCCCGAATGTGGAAAATTCCGTCAAGCGATTGCAAAGCAATTTGGATTTGAAAAGGAAAATGTTTTCGTTTCCAACGGATCGGATGATATTTTGAATTTTTCCTTCATGGCATTCTGCGAAAACGGCGTAGCCTTTCCCGAAATCAGCTATGGATTTTATCAGGTGTATGCCGATCTTTACGGACTTGATGCCGTGAAAATTCCGCTTTCCGAGGATTTTTCGGTTTGTGCCGATGATTATTGCGGCATTGACCGCACGGTCGTGATCGCCAATCCCAATGCACCTACGGGGATCGCATTGTCAAAGGATGAGATCGAACGCATTGTCAAAACCAATCCCAATCGAGTGGTGTTGATCGACGAAGCCTACGTTGATTTTGGTGCCGAGAGCTGTCTTTCATTGGTCAACCAATATGAAAATCTGTTGGTGGTACGCACCTTTTCCAAATCCTATTCCTTGGCAGGAGCGCGGCTCGGATTTGCCATCGGACAGCGAGGACTCATCGAGGATCTGGAGAAGATCAAGTATTCTACCAATCCCTATAACATCAACCGTCTGACTCTTCTTGCGGGGACTGCCGCAATGGAAGAGAACGAATATTATATGGAAAATTGCAGAAAGATCGAGCAAAACCGCGCCTATCTGACCGATTCATTGCGAAATATGGGCTTTTGTGTCTTGCCGTCCAATGCAAACTTTATTTTTGCCGAGTCTCCCGAAATTGACGGAGAGGCACTTTATCTTGCGCTGAAGCGTCGCGGTATTCTTGTGCGGCATTTTACAAACGAAAAGATCAAAAATTATAACCGTATTACGATTGGAACGATCGAGGAAATGAAAGCACTTACAGAGGCGATTCGGGAGATCCTGAACGTCGCAAGGGCATAAGGAGGAGCATATGAGAACTGCTGAAATCAAACGAAAAACAGGCGAGACAGACATCACCTTGACTCTGTCATTGGATGGAAAGGGACGCTCTCAGATCAAAACGGGATGCGGATTCATGGATCATATGCTCACACTTTTTGCAAAGCATGCAAGATTTGATTTGACCGTTTCCTGCGATGGGGATACCTATGTTGATGACCACCACAGCGTGGAGGATATCGGAATCTGCCTTGGCGATGCCTTTCGTCAGGCGATCGGAGATTGTGCGGGAATTGCGCGTTACGGAAGCATGCTGCTTCCGATGGATGAGGCTTTGATTCTTTGTGCGGTCGATATTTCGGGACGTGATTGCTTGGTGTACAGGCTCGAGATCCCTGCGGAAAAGGTAGGAAGCTTTGATACCGAGCTTGTGGAGGAATTTTTGACCGCATTTGTCAGACGCGCCGGCATTACCATGCACGTGCGTCAGCTGGACGGAAAAAATTCGCATCACATCATTGAGGGTACGTTTAAGGCAATGGCAAGAGCACTTTCTGCCGCGGTTGCCATCGATTCTGCACGCGCGGATGAAATTCCTTCTACCAAGGGAGTGCTTTTATGATTGCGATCATTGACTACGGCGTCGGAAACTTGTTTTCTCTGGCAAGCTCCTTTGGCTTTATCGGGCAGGAGGCAATCGTAACCTCGGATGAAGCCGTCATTGCCAAAGCCGATCGCCTGATCCTTCCCGGAGTCGGTGCATTTGAGGACGCCGCCAAAAAGCTGCGGGACAGCGGTCTTGACCGCGTGATTCTGCGCGAGGTCAAAAAAGGGAAGCCACTGCTTGGCATTTGCCTTGGGATGCAGCTCCTGTTTGAAAAAAGCTATGAATACGGCGAGCATGAGGGGCTTGGATTGATCAAGGGCTCGGTCAAGCCGATCCGAAGCGTGATCTCATCCGATCTCAAGGTTCCGCATATCGGTTGGAACGCATTGCGTTTCGGAGCGCGGAAAAGTGAGCTGTTCCGCTACCTCAAGGAGGGCGATTTCGTATATTTTGTTCACTCCTATTACGGAGCCGACTGTGAGGACTCGGTGATTGCGACGACCGAATACGGAGCCACGCTTACGGCTGCCGTTGCAAGCGGAAATGTTTACGGAACCCAGTTTCATCCCGAAAAAAGCGGAGAAGTGGGGCTTGCGATCCTGCGCGCGTTTTGTGAGATCGTTTGATTTTGCATCCATTGAATTGAAAGGAATTTGATCGAGACTATGAATATTTTTCCGGCAATTGATCTCATCGACGGAAAAGCCGTCCGCTTGGTTCGCGGCGATTATAGCCAAATGACCGTTTATCATAACCAACCGCTGACCGTTGCACAGAATTTTGCAAAAAACGGCGCAAAATATTTACACGTAGTGGATCTGGAGGGTGCGCGCGACGGCTCAACCCCAAATATCGAAACGGTAAAATCGTTGATTGATGAAAGCGGTCTGTTTGTTGAGATCGGCGGCGGTATTCGTTCTATGGAGACCGTCAAGACCTATATTGATGCAGGCGCATCGCGCGTGATCATCGGTACGGCGGCTGTGACCGCCCCCGATTTTCTGGACCGTGCTTTGGATGCTTACGGCGAAAAAATTGCCGTTGGCGTAGATATCCGCGACGGCATGGTGGCAATCAAGGGCTGGACAGAGCTTTCATCTCTTACCTGCTTTGATTTTTGCGATACCCTTGAAAAAAAGGGAGTGTCTACCGTGATCTGCACCGATATTTCCAAGGACGGGCTTTTGGGTGGAACCAATATCGCGCTTTACAAAGAGATGACAAAGCGGTTTTCCCTCAATATCACGGCATCCGGCGGCGTTTCAAGCTTGGAGGATGTACGCACGTTGACATCCATGGGGCTTTACGGGGCGATTCTCGGAAAAGCACTCTATACGGGTGACCTTGATCTGCGCCTTGCGTTGGAGATTGCAAAGGGGGAGACCAAATGATTACCAAGCGTATCATTCCATGCCTGGATGTGAAGGACGGAAGAGTGGTAAAAGGGGTAAACTTTTTGGGGCTTGCCGACGTTTCCTCTCCCGTGAAATTGGCTCGTTTTTACAGCGACAACGGGGCAGACGAGCTTGTTTTTTACGATATTACTGCGTCAGCCGAGGGGCGTGCGCTTTTTACCGACATTCTATGTGAGGTCGCCAAGACCATTTTCATTCCGCTGACGGTTGGTGGCGGCATCAATACGGTGGAGGATTTTGACCGTGTATTGAAGTGCGGTGCCGATAAGGTAAGCGTCAACTCGGGGGCGATCCGAAATCCGAATCTGATCCGCGATGCTGCTCGCAGATACGGTGACCAATGCGTGGTCCTGTCGGTCGATGCCAAGCGCGTGGACGGTGTCTTCCGCGTATTTGCCAAGGGTGGCAGAGAAAACACGGGTATGGATGCCATTGAATGGATCAAGCGCGGCGTCGATGCGGGTGCAGGCGAGATTGTGCTGAACAGCATCGATACCGACGGTGTGAAGCAGGGCTTTGATCTGGAAATGCTGGAGGCGGTTTGTAACGTAGTGGACGTTCCCGTAATCGCATCGGGCGGTGCGGGATGCAAAGAGGATTTTGTGACACTCTTCCAATCACTCCCCAAGGTCGATGCAGGTCTTGCGGCGTCGATCTTCCATTTCGGAGAGGTACAGATTCGTGATCTGAAGCAAATGCTTTCGGAAAACGGTATTGAGGTTAGAATTTAAGACAGAAAGAGGACTGTAATCATGTTAAACATTGATGAATTAAAATTTGATGACAAGGGATTGATTCCCGCCGTTGTGGTAGATGCCGATTCCAAAAAGGTGTTGACCGTGGCATATATGAACCGTGAGAGCCTGGAGATCAGCATCCGTGAGGAGATGACCTGCTTTTGGTCGCGCTCCCGTCAGGAGCTGTGGAGAAAGGGCGCAACGTCGGGGAATCGTCAGCATATCGTGAATATCATGGCTGACTGTGACCGCGATGCCCTGACCGTGTTAGTGAAAAAGGACGGTCCCGCTTGCCATACGGGTGCCGATTCCTGCTTCAATGATTATGTTTTTGAAAGTGACAAGCTTTCGGCGTTCTCTCTGCAGGCTTTGATGGACGTGATCCGCGGCAGAAAGATCGACAAAAAGGAGGGCTCTTATACCACTTATCTCTTTGAAAAGGGAATCGATAAGATTCTGAAGAAGGTTGGTGAGGAATGCACCGAGGTCATCATTGCGGGCAAGGCAAACGATAAGGCTGAGACGATATACGAAATTTCGGATCTGGTTTACCATGTGATGGTATTGATGATCGAGATGGGAATCTCCTTGGAGGACATCAACAAGGAGCTGGCATCGCGTCATGTGATCGATCATAAGGTCAAGCAGGAAAAAATGGTTTAAGAAAAAAAGAGGTGAATCCAATGCGAAAACGCAGGTTGAATTCACCTCTTTTTTATTTGTTCGCGCGTTGTAAAATGAAGTTGCAACAGTAAGTTTTCAAAAAAGAGAATCCATAGTAACGATTCTGTGGTAGAATTGAAGTTGCTGAGACAACAATTCGAAAGGATCGTCACTATGGACAATACCAATTATACCACAGA
>JAZOPW010000163.1:0-3069 GCA_045655785.1 Eubacteriales bacterium | reverse complement strand
TGGAGTGACCCCGTAGTGCGTATTTCCTGCAAAAAGGATCAACAGGGAGTCCTCCTTCAGCTCATAGATCTGCCCATTTTGCCCCAACGCCCATTCTCCGCGAAGCAGATAGATGAAATCATGCTCCTGCATTCTGCGCTTGGGATGCACAAAGGGGACTGTATAGAAATTGATGTTTGCGTCGGTTACGCTATGGACGCATTGATTCGAAAAGTGGTTTTGCATGGCAAGCCCTCCCGTCTTGATCTTATTATATCTCAAACGATTCGGTCTGTCAATGCTTTTTCTTCTGCAATTTGCGTTTTTACACATCTTTTTTGTCCGATTGTCAATTGTGTTTTCAGAAAACTTGTTTTATACTGAATGCAACACCGTACAAATCCGTGACGGTATCATCATTTGCATCATTTACAGAGGCACAGATCATGAAAATCTTTTTTAAAGGCTTCAACTATTCACAGGACGGCCCCGGCAACCGATTGGTCTATCATTTGCAGGGCTGTAATATGCGTTGCCCCTGGTGCTCTAACCCCGAGGGGATGTCCTTTGACGGCGGATCCGACTACAGCGTCTCGCAGATTGTCGAGGAGTGCGTCAGAAGCCGTGCGATGTTCTTTTCGGGCGGCGGCGTGACCTTTACGGGGGGCGAGGCAACGGTGCAATGGGAGGAGCTTGTCGGGGTGTTAAGTCGGCTTCGGGCGTCGCAGATCCATACGGCAATCGAAACCAACGGTACCTCGCCGCACTTGCCCGAGATACAGGCGCACGTGGATTATTTGATGATGGACTTCAAGCACTTCGATCGCGATACGTTTCTGAAATACACGGGTGTGCCGATCGATCCTCTGCTTCGGAATTTTGAATTCCTGTGCGGCATTGGCAGACAGCTGCACGTCAGGATCCCGCTCATCAATCATGTCAACACCGAGAGCCCCGAGGGCTTTGCGGCATATTTTGCTCAATTCGACACCTCTCGCGTCGTGTTTGAGTTCTTGCCTTATCATGAATACGGCAAGAAAAAATGGAAAACCGAATATCAAATCACCGATGGCTTTGTCAGCGCAGAGCAACTTGGTCGCTTTCAAAGAGCCTTTGCCGACCGCCATCTTACCACCATTCACACATAATAAGGAGAACGTCCATGCTTGAAAAACTTTACAAAAACGGTGAGATCACCGAAATGGCAAAAGCATTATACCGAGAGGAGCGCAGCATCAAGCGTCTTGACGGTTGGTTTCTGATCAAGGAGATCGAGGCACGCGTTGAGGAGCAGTACGCAGACTGCGGCAAGGAAGAAAAAAAGGCGCATCTTTTGTGCGAGGCATTGAGGGCGATGCCTCTGACGCTTTCCGATAATGCGATTTTTGTCGGCACACAGAGAGACGCCTTTGCAAAGAGCTATGCGCTCATCAATCCCTCCTTCAAGGTTGAGGGCTTTTCGGGCTATTGCGATCCCACGGCAATCTATAACGATATCGAGCCCAACGAGGAATTTTCAGCCGAGCGGATCGAGCGGATGCGTCGCTATACCGAAGGCACCCCGATGGTAGATAAGCTGAATGCCACCTACGAAAAGGCAGAATGCTATACAAAGGAGGTCATCTTCTTTGTGGAGCAGGTCACGGGACACGTGATCCCCGATTTCCGTGCGGCACTGCAATTCGGTGTTGATCGGCTGATCGCAGAGGCACAGGAAAAGGACGGCGAATTCTACCGCGCGTCAGGCGTTGCGTTGGGTGGAGTCAAGATTCTGATCGGACGCTATCTTGAGCTGATCCGAGAGAAGAAAGCGACCGCCCAAGGAAAGCAGCTTGAAAAGCTTGCGGTCATGGAGCAGAACCTGACGGAAATCTGCAGCGGTCCTGCGACCAATCTCGCACAGGCGCTTCAGCTTTACATCCTGCTCTGGCAGGTGATGTGCATCGAACAGGCACCCAATCCCTATGCGTTTTCGGTCGGTAATGCCGACAGGATCTTCGAGCCCTACAGACATGACCTGACCCGCGAGGAAGCGGCAGAGCTGTTCAAGCATTTTCTTGTCTTTTATAACGTCGGTGACCGAAGCTGGGCGATCTCCCAGAACGTCATCATCGGCGGCAGAGACCTTGACGGGAACGATCTGACAAGCACCATGTCCTATGCGATTCTGGATGCTTACTACGATATGAATCTTCCGCAGCCGATCCTCTCGGTCAAGCTTCACAAAAACACCCCCGACACTCTCTTTCGCGAGCTGGGAAGATTCTTCTTCAGCGCAGGGGTTCTGACGCCCTCGCTCTTCAATGATGACGCCATGTTCGAGGTTCTGGAGCGGAACGGTGTGGAGCGGTGCGATCTGCCCGACTACTCGATCGCAGGCTGTCAGGAGCCGCTGATCATGGGTAAGGACAACGGCAATACCACCAACAGCTGGCTCAGCCTTCCCAAGGTGCTGGAAATGGTGCTTACGGGTGGCGTTTCCAATGTGACGGGGGAGCGGCTGATCGAGCTTCCCAAATGCAGACTTTCGGAGGTCCGCACCGCGTATTATGACGCGCTGGAAAAGGTGATGGACGCCATGTGTGAGTCGGCAAACGGTGCGTCGGTTGCACTTTCGGAGCTGCGGGTTCCATTCCTCAGTGCCTTTATGGGAGGCTTGGAATACGGAGCGGATATGCGTGACACGCAAACACAGGGAACCAAATACAACGGTAGCGGATGCTTGGTACACGGTCTTTCGGTGCTTGCCGATTCCTTTGTGGCAATCGACTGCTATCTCAAGGATCATCCCGATGACGATATGCATCTGCTCGATGCGTTGAAAAACAATTTTGAGGGCTATGAGGAGCTGCGGAGCTATCTTTTGGCATGCCCGAAGTTTGGAAACCACGAGGAGGTAGTTGACAGGGAGGCGCGCGAGATCGCTTTGCGAGTCTCCAATATGCTCCGCGCAAGAAAGAACTATCTCGGAAACAGCTTCCGTCCCGATTTTTCCAGCCCCTCTACGCATCTGCTCTACGGCTATTGGGTAGGCGCAACGCCCGACGGCAGAAAGTCGCGCGATATGCTGGGCTACGGTGTTGACCCGCT
>JAZOPW010000162.1:0-2542 GCA_045655785.1 Eubacteriales bacterium | reverse complement strand
ACTGTTTGTTTAATTCGAAAGTAAGACTTTTTGTACTTACCCCCTTTTTTTGCATAAAAACATATCTTTTGTAGTCTTTACACACTAAAAAACGATCAAGTGCCTCAAACCGTTTGATGTGAGGCACTTGATCGTTTTTTTAACGTCAGCTCTGTTTGAGTATCCTTTTGCAGATCAGCTCGGCGGCGTTCTGTGTGCAAAAATCCTGCATTGCCGAAATCTGCACCTCGGAGAGCCTGGGATCCGACAAATTTCTTTGTACGATCGACACCACCTGTCGCCAGCTTTTGGCACCCTCTGCAAGTCCGCAAGAGGTCAAAAACTGAAAATTGCGGGTCTCCAACCCGGGGACCGCATTGATAAAGACCATCGGAATCCGCTTGACGATCGCCTCGGTTGTGGTCAATCCCCCGGGCTTTGTCAGGTAAAGATCTGCCGCCGACATATAAGCATCCACGCGGTCGGTAAATTGCAATACGCGCAAGCGATCCGAGGCATACGGCAGGAGCGCGTCATAGGTCTTTTGGTTGCGTCCGCAAAGCACCACAAGGGTCGCGTCCTCGGGCAACCGACGAAACAGCATCATTGCCGAGCGTTCAAGCTTACCGCAGCCCATACTGCCGCAGCTGAGCAGAACGATCCTTCCTCTGTCGGGAAGCCCCAGCAGTCGGCGTGCCTCGGCTTTGTCAAGTACATCGTAAAAGGTACTGCGCACGGGAATTCCGCTTGGGATCAGCTGATCTGCCGAAATGTCACCCTTGCGCACGAACTCCCCCAACAGCATACGGTGCGGAATGAAATAGGCATCCAGCTTCATTTCGGAAACACCGGGACTGCAGGTGTAGTCGGTAGCAATAAAATATGCGGGAATCGGATTGCGGTACCGCCTGCGCACCTCGGTCATCATCAAGCCCGAAAAAACGTGGACACACAGCACAGCGTCATAGTTGCCTGCCGTCAGTCTTTCCTGTAACGCCTCGGCACCGCGCGCACATTGCTCATAAATGAAATGAACAGGATGCTTTTCCTCATATCGGTAGCCCACGCCAAACAGACGCGGCATTTTGCGGTAAACGTAAGAATGCCCCCAGCTGATGAACTCGGAAACGCGCTCGGAAATGAACGCCAAGGTGTCGGCGACCTCAAACTCCGCGCCGCATTTCTTTAATTGCTCGCCAAGGGCAACGGCGGTTGAATTGTGACCGCCGCCGGTATTAGCCGACAGTATCAACACGCGCATTGCGTCGTCTCTCCTCTCTTTTCTCAAGTCGCTGTGCAAGCGACACCAGCATGGGGCGGTTGTAGCGTTGGATCAGAATAAAGGGCAGATTACAAAGAATGACCAACGCGCTCAAAAGAGTACCCACGGTGTTGCGCCAAAAAAGCCAGACCCCCGGTGCCAACAAGCAAAGTGCCGCATGAATGATCTCCGCCACGCAGGTCTCCTTGACAAGGATCCAAACGTCGGCTGATTTCGGACAGCTTCCCACCTTTTTGGGTACCATGTCCTTCATCACACGGCTCATATCGGGAACACGGTCCTTCCATGCCTTGATCCTGATCGCATCATATACGCGACCCTCACGCTCCCATTTCCATGAGCGATACGGAAACCGATTCCAATGAAACCATTTGCGCGGAAGTGCCTCTCCGATATAATGCGAGGCAACGCCCAATGCAAGCACGTAAATTACACTTTTTAAAAATGCCAATTGTTTGCTCCCTTCAAATTGTCACATCTTGTCCGCCGACCGCCTTCTTGGGACGGCAGATCACAAAAAACACCAACGGATAGCAGAGTGCGCACAGTGCCAGTGCCGCAAAAACATCCAAAATCGAATGCTGACGCAAAAAGACCGTGGAAAGCGAGATCAACAGGGTTGACAGGATGAAAAACAGCTTCCATCCCCAGCCCTTCAGGGTCTCGCTGTGGAGTCCCGCAAAGCAGACGGCAAACGAGCCGAGCACATGGATAGAGGGACAGACGTTGGTATTGGTATCAAAACCGTAGAGTCCCTTTACAATATCCACCATCCAGTTGTCACGCGGAAAATCGGTGGGACGAAGTGCCTGCATATTGGGCCAGATCAGGTAAATGATTGCCGTGATGCTGTAGGAAAGGATCACAAACCACATATAATGACGGAATGCGCGAATATCATACAGCATGCCGTAAAGTGCCATTCCCACCAAAAAAACAAACCAAAAATAGTAGGGGATCACGAACCATTCGCAAAAGGGTATGCTTTGAAATCAGAGGGATCATTATTGCCATACATTTTGTATGAATTAAATTCTTGAATATTAAATCGTCTTATTTCAGCATCAAATAAATTCACCATTCGTTTATAAAGCATTGGAGATTTTCTTAATAATGTCAACAAATATCTTCTATCGCTATCTGCATTATTTGAATGGCACATATATTTTTTTCCTATGAACGATTTAATATATGGTTCGTATTTTTCTACATCAATCCAATCCTTCATTATCCAGTCACAAATAATTTTAAATGAAGTAGAATAACGCTCTAAGCACAATT